>NZ_CAXQGS010000057.1:0-42845 GCF_964223445.1 Cytobacillus sp. | reverse complement strand
CCGATAATTAAGTTATTTAGTTTCGCTCTAATAAACAAGAGCCCTACTACTTGATATGTAATAAGGCTCTTAAAAGTTGTTTGAAATTGAAGTGATTTAAGATAATATTGTTGCTTAAAAGGATATTAAAGTTGTTTCATTCTTTTTGAACTAAACCAGCTAATAGGAGTCAAGAACTTCTTATTAAAAATTTTTTTCTTCCGTGTTATACTTTGGAAGGCACGCCAAATAACCCTCCAAATACCTTTTGGAAGGTTTTTCATTAGCTGCTTTTTCTTGTTGATTAAGCCATATCTAGGAACTGCTCATTCCTTTTTAGGATTGCATAAATCCAGTGTAAAATCTTGTTTACACAAGCTATCATCGCTACTTTTGAAGGCTTTCCTTCATTTCGTTTCCGATCATAATACTCTTTTAGCTTCTTGTTCCTTGAGCTTCTTATACCGCATAATACGGCCATATATAAAGCGTGCCGTAATCGGCTTGAACCTCGTTTGGTAATATGATTTATCGTAGCGGTGAACTTACCTGATGAATGGACACTGGATCTATTCCTGCGTAAGCCACAAGTTTTTTAGGGTGATTAAACCGGTCAATTTCCCCGATTTCAGAAATAATCGTTGCCGCGATTTTTTCTCCTATACCGGGAATTGATTGGATTATCTTACATTCTTCAATTTCTTCTGCCAGGACATCTATCTGCCTCTCCAAGCTTGATAGGTGTTCTTGGTATTGAAGAAGCATATTGATATACATATCCAAACTGAACAACTGGCTTTCATAAACACCTTGTTGGAATGGATTCCGCTTAGCTGAAGCCATTAATTTGTGTGCCTTCTCCCTCATCCAACTTGGGGATCGTTTAATACGCATTTCCTTAATTCGTGCCAAAATCTTTGCTTCTCCTGCCATCAGTACATCTTCGGATGTTGGAAACTCCTTTAATATTTTAAGAGAAACTTTCGAAAATAAATCCCCGAAGACTCCCCTGTATTCAGGAAATATCTGATCAAGAAGAGTATGAAACTGAAGTTTTGCCTGGATGTAAAGGTTCGTAACGGTTTCGTATTGCCTTGACAATGTTCTCAGGTTTAGAAGTCTCAGTCCTCTTTTCTTATATGGCTCAAATTCTTCCTTGTAGTAAAGAACACAAAGGTGATATGCATCAACTGCATCAGTCTTTACCTTTCTAAGGCTTGTTTTCTTAGCTTGATAAGAAATGATGGGATTTACCAAGATGTATAGATACTGACATCCCTCAAGACATTGAATAATCGGTGTATGGTAATGTCCTGTAGATTCAAGAATAACTGCTGGCCTAACCCCAGTATGTCCCTCTATCTCTCTCAAAAAAGAAATAAGCGAATCTAAATCCTCCTTGGTATGCTTTACACTGAAACTTTTCCCGAACGGCTTGTCTTTATCTAAAAAGGCTTGAACCTCACTTTCTCCTTTGGCTACATCTAGGCCAATGACTGGATTCATTAATATCTCTCCCTTAGTTTTACTCACCAGTAACCCCTATACCTTCCTGTCGTTCCATAGCTTCGCTTGTTATACGAGATCATTTGTCCCAACCAGCCTCAAACATCATTCTACAAGTAGGGGGCGAACAGTTTAGTTGACGAGATCTAACTCCCACGCACCCGTACGTTCTACCCTGGCTACTGAAATAATAGGTCCTATAAAAAAAAGAGCAACCAGTAAAAACTGGTTAACTCTATAATACGAAGCACCCTTTAGCTTAATAACAATATTTCACATACTCCCCTCATTATTATCCTTCACAATCAGGTTATGGGATTCAACAACACTACTACAGGAAATTACTAAAAATTACGACCGACTTTAAGACACTTTACAAGCAGAATTGCCATTAAAGCGTGTTTGGGCTCTTGTGGTTGAAGAAGATCAATAAGAAGTATTTGCCTGTACTTTCGAGGGAGAGAAAAAAAGTAATAAAGGGAAATTTATTAGAACTATTTTATTACCTGCTAAAAACAACCAGGAAAATAATTACAGTAATTAGGAATGGGCTTATCCATCCTAAAGTAAATGACGAGATTTCAGGTCCTTTTCGTGGCTTCCAAATCTCAATAAGATTTGAAATAAACTCCAGAACAGCAACTACACCTGTAACCCATAGTACCACTAGTGCTATATCAGCTTCTTCGTACACTTTTTGATTTGATTCAATAGCTACTCCAAACAAATCAGACATTGATTGATACCATTCGTTTATATATTTTCCTAATCTATTTGTATGAGATGGCCCTGATATTTGATTCCAAATCCAATTGACAAGAAATACATAAGATATAGCTTTCGCGAAGGTAATAAATAATGAAAAACCTTGGAAAAATTGAGATTTGTTGATATAACGTTGCTCTAACTGACGTTGGGCAATTGCTACTTTCCGTGGTGGAAGCTCTTTTATTTCTTCAAGCACGCTGGTCTCTCCTTTAAAACACTGTTAATCGAAGATCTAAATTATCAAACCGTTCTATGATGATATCATTTAATCATCCTGCAAGCTTCACAACTTATCAATTCTTATTTGTTCTTGTTCTAATAAACATTTATACTTATCAACCTTTTCTTTATCTTTTAATTGTTCAGCGAAATACCTTGCTTTATAAAACTTATTTAAAGAATTATGTTCTTTCTCAATCTCATTGAAACTGTTTGTAAATCGGTATTGGCTATGAACCAGTCTAATCCATCTATCAAGAAAGAATGTTTAATATCAACTATTACTCCTTCTATTTCGAGCCATCTGGTTCAATCCACCAAATGTCCTTTCGTTCTTTTTCAGCAGGATTTTCAAAATGATGGGTGTAATTTGATTGGTCAAGATTAAAACTTCAACTGTTTTTCGAGCCGGCACTGATATGGTGGGGGCAGTAACTCACTTTTCTTACCAATTTTTATTAGGTAAAATGGACAATTTACGAGGTGCAATATTTATGATAGGTTCTCCTGAAATAAATAAAGTAATTGGAAAAAATATTATCTCCCACTTTAAAAGAAAATGGGTTTAGTTAAAGTTAATACAAGGCATAATTGGGCTTGTATTGACCACTGCATATGGGTATTAGACATCGTTGCGGTTTGGAAGTATTTTTCTGATGTAGCTGTATGGTCTCCTATGTCAATCCATGTAGATTTAGGAATATTTTTTGATTTTGATCCACCAAAACATAGTGATTTTAAACATACCTCTTCTTGAACATTACTGCCCAAGTTTGTTATATAAGAAAAAGCTGCCTGATTTGGCAGCTGATCTTGAACATAAGCACCCGTTACTTTAAGTATATTTATTCACATTCAATGGCTTTAACTTCTAAAGAAACAATTTTTTAATGTTAGAAGGCCCTGTATATGTAGTTGAATATTTCAATTACACCGATATTAGTGTTTACTTAAAATGGTTTTTATTAAATTCCTTTTTTATATACCCTGAACACCATGAATTATTATTTCTAACATGATTAGGAATTGCCTCCATAATGTCCTTCTGAACATTGTTGTTTAGGTACATAAGAACCGAGTAAATTACCACTTCGATCTTTGTTTTTATAGACAACTACTAAAATATCAATAAACCAATTTCAAATCTGCGGTTATTTCTACTGACATTCCTTCGTGAAGAAATGTATTACTCACCGTAGCAATATCTTCTAGTGAACCAATTTCAATTGGTTTTTTCAAAATCTGTTTAATTCTTTCATCATCCGTATTTATGATGATTCTCGCTTCACTTTGATTTTCAAACCGATTATGCTTAATTGCTAATTCCATAGGTGGTCTCCGTCCAAAATCCCACCAACCATATTCACCGTATTTATTAAAATCAATATAGGAAACAGGTGTAATGATTATTTCCTCTCTATTTAGTCCCAATGCCATAAGGGCATTGATTATTCTTTGTTCAAACTCCTTGAAATCGTGTATAAAAATAACAGCAGGCTTATCTTTTTGATTTAATTTCTCTACTTCTTGAGGATCTAGATTATCTACAAAATCTCTAAAATATGATGCTGGAACCGTTGCTGTTAATCTGTGTTTTCCCTCTTCATTTGGGCAATCAAACATACTTTGCTTTAAAATATAAAAGCAAAAACATGGCAACTCCATATCCTTAGATTTCTTCAAGTAAACACGTTGTCCAATAGGGATACGCACCAAATCAGGATGTTCTTTATATTTCTGATTCAATTTAGTCATATGCTCAATATCAAACATATGAAATGTTGCTATTGTTCCTTCTAATTTGTCTCCGCGCCCCTCACCTTTTTCAAAGGCATACTTAACCCAAGAGCTTGGTGTACTAAATTTAATTTCGCCTTTTTTTAATAAAGAATCAGCATATTTTTGAGTAGTGCAGCGAAATACTGAAATAAAGTTCTCGGGTTCTGCCCATGCACCTTTCTCTTTCACTCTATAAATCCTCCCTATATTTGTAACATAAACCCATTAATAGCAGTAGGTCTAGAATAACCACGATCATAAATTATGAATATTTAATTATTTACGAACTGATTAAACCCTTTTTTACATACGACTGGGAGACGTCCTATATAGTTGCGCCTTTAATATTAAATTTATTTACTTTGAAATGACTTCACCATTATCATTAAAAGTCCATTTATCTAAATCTTGGTCAAAAATAATTTGGTCAAAGTCCTCATCAAGAACTTTAAATACCAATAAGGCAACTTTACTCCCTTGGTCAATAATAATTTCAGTTGCACTTTGGCTACTTGTGAATTCATAGTCAAACCCTCTGACTCCCACTAATACCCCTGCCATTTTAACATATTTAATTGTACTAAATTCATAACGACCAGTAGTTGGAGAATCCGGGTCTCTTGGTAGACTATTGAATATCGGATTTAATACAGTTTGCAGATTTTCTTGAGGTCTCCCTGCTTGATCATAAAAGAATGTTTCTCTGGTACTTGTGTTTTGAATTGTATTAATTTCTTCATTTGCATTAGCATGAAATTTTTCTATTTCCTGTTCATTAGCTGCAACCCAAGTTAATGTAGGTTGGTTCATAAAGGTAATCGTCCCTTTTATATGTATAGCTTTTATTCTACCTTCCCAGTCCTCCTCTTTAAAACCTCTAAGTATAGCTAATTTTATTCCTTCGTCTTCTGCAAAGGTTCTGGCACCTCTTGTATATCCTTTAGTGGTAACAACAAAAGCTTCATTGGGGTTAATTTGGTTAACAGCACCAAAGAAATCCCTTACTATACTTATCCCAACTTTTGAATCATAGTCTTTACATTCAATTAAGATTCGCTTAGATACATTTGAGCCTGGGCTTTGAACTGTTACATCTATTTGATGTCCTGTTTTCTTTCCATCTCCACGAAGAGTTAAGTCATGAATAACAACATCATTCTGGTTTAGTATTTTAAATACTACTGCTGCAAGTTTTTCATACTTTGTGCCTTGCTTTAATTTTTCCTCTGCAATAATTTCGTTGTAAATAGTGTCCATTTCTTTACACATTCTAGCTCTCCCTTTTACCTTATTATACCATGAATTACAAGTATAAGGATGGCTGAAACAAATGAATTACAAACTAAAGTGTAGACAAATACTTAAAAATATTTATCGCTTTTATGGTAGACACCTTATTAATCTAAACTAACCATTTTGTTTAATTAAATTGTTTCCAAGACCGTTAGTTGCAGACAGAAGGCTAATTTAATTCACCAATAAACAATATTTAACTACCCAAAAATGTTACTCACCGAAAAAAAGAAGCAATCCCTGCATCGCCACAATGTGAGTAGGATTACTTCAAGAAGAATTCCGGCTGACTTTTTTGTAAGCTGCCAAAATCTTATTTTTATTATTGGAATTTGTATTCAATATCATTCAAGGTGAGATTTATATCATTTCTCTTTGATGTTCAAAGCAATAAATATTGCCCTTAAACGTTCTTGTTTTAAATGACAATAGCTCCTTTATTCAACATTTAGTTCAAATGTAAGTAACATCCACGGCACTCCTGTATACTCAATCTTTCTCTAAAAATAAGAAAAGCTGCATCTTAAACAGCGTATTTATTTTGAAAAATAGAGACTCTTTCTTTTCCGATTATGAACTCCGATTATGAATACATAAAAAAAAGATTTATTAGGAACTTTTTTGTTAAAATATTCAATTCATCAAGTGACATTCCTCGTTTCTTAATATAAAATAACATTAAGGAAGGAGGAATGATTATGCCAAAAGTAGAACATGTTGCATCATACTTACTAAGTATTAGCAAACCTGGCACTTCTTGGTCCATCACTCCGCTAAAACTTCAAAAGTTATTGTACTATTGCCAAGGTTGGCATATGGCGTATAACTATGGAAAAGACTTGTTTGACGAAGATATGGAAGCTTGGGAGCACGGGCCTGTTGTCCCAGAAATTTATCGGAAGTACAAACACCATAGATATTTAACAATACCTAAAGAAACATTTGAAAATAAAGAAAACAATGGAAAGCCTTTATTAACAAACAAACAATTAAACATAATAAATGTTGTTTGGGATACGTATGGACAATATGATGGTAAATACCTAGAAGAGTTAACTCATCAGGAGGAACCTTGGATAAACACACCGAGGGATAACATTATTGAAAAGGAAAAACTGCTTAATTTTTTTAATCGTTTAGCAAGGAATGTTTAATATATACAAAGTTTGGGGCGAGACATTCTCGTCTCTTTTCTATTCTAAAGGGGAAATTTCTTTATGTTGAAACTTATTAAGGAACTGCTAAAACAGAACGGGCAGTTAAAACCAAATCTGTTATATAGACAAGCCACAAATAAACAAGAAATCTTTAGGCTCTTTTCTACCACAAAAATTTACCTTCGAACTGGAGCAAAGAGAAGATTTTTCAACACCATCACTCACAATTTTTTTGTTCTTTATTTGTTTTTCATGCTTATCTATTTTCTTGTTCCACCTATCACAACTCCTGCTTCTGAATCATTAAAGCATTTTATAGATAGCCTTTTAGTTTCAACAGGTTTTAAAAATTTTAGCGATGCAACCGTCAAGTACTTCATAACAACCTCAACCAATTTGTTGGTCACAGTTCTTACTATTCTTTCTGCCATGTATGTATTTACACACCGAGAACAAAAATCCATTTCTCCTTCTCTTTATAATGAGACAAAGAAAAATGGCTTAGTAGTTCTAGGAGTTATTATTATAATTTTCACCATGGTTACAGGTCATACACTTTCTTCACATTTGGAATCCTTTTTATCAGCAGAGGAGAATAATCTCATCCATCCTTTACATTATACAAAGATGTTATTTTACAGAATTGGTATTTGGTTAACTGGGCTTTTCTTTGCCATAATGTTTGTTACATTGTTAATCAAATATCTGTTCGAATCCATGAACGCAGATAAAATGCTAAAGAATTCAATTTCTCTTTTATCCGATAACTTTGACGCTTTGGCTGCTTTTTACAAAACTGATAAATTTGATAAGCTTTTAGCTGATATTTACAAAGCGCAACATCACAACGCAGAAAGCATTTTTCAATATTTCAAATTCCTTGGAGATAACAATATGAATAGGGATTTTGATGAAGACATTAATCAATTGTCCGAAGTCATCGAGAAACTTAAGAAGCCTAACGAGAAACTTGAGGTGAAAAACGTAGCTAGTTATTTGTTGGAAAGGGATAAAGAATATTTTCTTGAAATCTATAATTCTTTGCTTAGAAACACACTCTCTCTAACATTACATTTATACAAAAATAATCATTACAACAAGGGCAGAAAACTAACAAATCTGTATTTCTCTTTATTTATAAATGGCGAGGACAGCTTAAAACAACACTACACGTTATGCCTGAATGAATTTTTAGATTCGTTGGATACTTCTAATGAACGACAATTAAAGCATTTCTTAAGCGGTTTACAAAGACTTCCAGAAGATAGCACTCTAATCATATATAAAAATCTGATTCTAAGGCTCATTATAAAAGGAAATGTTAGCTTATTAACAACGGTTGTATATGATTTTAAAAAACATATTACTGAAGGGATTGAACGTTTCAAATCCAAATCTTCACATTCAATGTTTAAAGCAATTGCTACGCAGAATCAAATCAAAATGAAGCAAAACGCTCTTATAATACTCTTGCAATCATTAGTGAAATCTATTGAAATTTCTCAATACGGGATTGCTGGTTTTTTGGTTAAGTATATGATTACTAACTTCAATGGGAAAGATATTAATGAAGCTTATAAAAATTTAAGACAAAACCCATCTTCATTCACATCCATTCTCGAGTCACCAAATGAGAGTGTTTTGATTGAGGATGATAATGAAATAGGTCTTGTAGGATTGAATGAAGAGACTTTCGATTATTGTTGCAAGAAAATGTGGATTCTCTTATACGGCCAGCAACAGTTCGCAGTAAAAGAAAAACTCTGGTTCGTATCCGAAGTTGAATTCGAAGTTGTTGAATTAGCAAGTGAGTTCAGAACCTGCTCATATTCTCATTATGTAATGAAAAAAGTTCTTACAGCTTCCTCCAAATACGGCATGTTGTTCTTTGGGAACAAAGAGATAATGATAGACATATACGAAAAACTAAATATTGTGCATCATTATTCAAAAGATGAACCAAAAAATTCTATGAAAGGACCCCAATATTCTCGGTAATATCGGGGTTCTTTTACTTAATTCTTCTTTATTTATATCAAAAATACCTTCATAAAATCAGTACGATTTACCTTTTTTCTAAGAGGTAGCTTTTACTGCTGTCAGGAAGTAGCCATTAATAGAAAAACGACAGAGTATTATTAACCTTCTACCTAACAAACACATAAGAATATCTTCATATCCTCTACTAGTTACTTTATTTGCTGCATCTAACTTTTATTTTTCCGTTGTTAATACCTCGTTAAATATTTTTTACGTGCATATCCTTTTTTAAATATTAGTCTAGAGCATTTCTTTTATTGGACAAGGCACCTGTCCCGGTGTCCCTTTAAAATAACCCTAATTCCACGCAGGGAATTAGGGCTTAAGATATCTTCTTCAAAGAAATAATAAATATTTATCATTCTATTTGATTCGTTTTTTTGCAAAAAAGCTCTGTAGAGATTTCTCTCCACAGAGCTTCGTAAATACTTTGCAGGGTACAGGGGCAAACTCCAGACTCCGCGTAAGGGTAACCTTATTGAACAGTTACAGTAACATCTTTAGTTTCTGTAATTCCATTTTTAGTAAATGTGATTGTTAGAGTAGCTGTACCAGCTTTAGCATTAGCAGGAGTACCACCATCTGCAACTAATGTAATAGCTCCTTGGCCATCAACTGATAAAATAGAATCCGCATTAGTTTTAACAGCAATTGCCTTTATAACTGTTGCGTCAACATTTGCTACTTCAGCTGCTTTTAAGAATAAAGCATCATTTACTGAATCACCTGCATTATTAGTAGCAGCTACAGTTTTATTTTCATAACGAGCAAGTTCTGAATTTACTGCAGTTTGTGATGCATCAGCATTGTAGTTACCTTCGATAACAAATGATTTTTCTACACCATTTACAGAAGCGACTACAGATGCTGATTCACCTACGTTCAAGTCTGCAACAGTTGCAGTTGGTTTGTTATTGTTTGTAATAACTACGTCAAATGCTTTTGATGGTGTAGCTGTTAATTTAATTTCTGATAGATAAGTTGTAGCAGCAGCATCCTCAACAAGAGTTACTACTCCATAACTATCAACTACCGCGAAATCAACCAAGTCGCTAATTGTAGTTTGTGCATATCCAGAAGCCACTTTTGAGACTTCTTTAATTTCATCAAATTCAGCTTTCGTATCAACGTCAGTTGAAATTGTTGATTCTGCCACTACCTTTACAGCCGTAACTGTTGGTTTAACTTTAGAAACAGTTACTTCTTGAGCAAATTTTTGACCAGTTGCATTAACAGTAACTGTCACATTTGCTTTGTGCTCTTTAGCATCCGTTGCATAAGGAACTGTTCCACCTGTTTTACCACCAGAAGTATCTGTATCAAGAGCGAATACTCCTGCAGAATAGTCTAGGTATCCTGGTGCATCTACAGTGAACTCACTATCAGAAAGTTGTACTTTTGTTCCATCATCTAATAGACCATAAACTTTTAATGTTTTATTGTAAGTAGCGCTGTTAACTAAGCCTGCACCAACTTCGTCAAAAATATTTCCGATCGTATCTACTTGATAAGATACATATTCTTTACCATCAGTAACACGGAAAGATACAGATTTTTCACTGCCTGAAAGTACTTTATTATTAACTTCATCTTTGATTGAAATTGTTACTTTTTCAGTACCTACTGCCAAAGCATCAACTTCATTTGTATTTACAAGAGCAATTGCACCTGCATTTGCTTTTTCTTCAGAAATTACTAATGAATAATCTGCAGTGAATAAAGCAGTTTTTTGTGCTGTAGTCAATTCACGCTCATATTGGTCAATGATTTTTACATTAGCAGGAGTAATTGCTTGATTAGCTGCATTTGTTAATACAGTTGTTTTAATCGCTGAAGTTACTCCTTCTACACGTACAGGTTTTGCTGCTGCTTTAACTTGGATGTTAGCAATAGTAGATTTTCCAGTCGAAGAAACTGCTACTAAAGATAAATAGCCTTCTGAAACATTACCCGCAGCAACTTCTACACCTAGTTTACCGTCGACTGTTTTAACAGTTGCTCCAGTAGCACCTGATACTTTAATACCTCTAGTTGCGTCAGTTACAACTTTTTCGTCAGTAACTAGGTTACCTTGTTTATCAAGAACTTGAATTGGAACAAATAATTTTTCACCAGCAACTGCTAAGTTAGGAACTTCAAACGTAACTGCATCAGTACGTTGGCTCTCCTCAACTTTTACTGTATAAGAAGCATTTTTACCAGTTGCAGTAGAAATAATCATTACAGTAGATTCGCCAGCTTTTGGTGTACCAGTTACTTTTAATGCTGTAACGTCTTTTCCGTTAACTTTGATTGTTTCAAAATTAGTTGAAACGTTCGCTACCAAAGCATTGGTTTGGTTTACAATGACAGCATTCTGTGCGTCAAGAGCTGCTTCATTTACTACTTTACCGTATTGGTCTTTACCTTCAACCAATAAGTAGAATGCATCTTTAGAAAAGTCTGTAGTCTCAGTTAAAGCTTTTCCGTCTTTATTGTAAAGACCGTTAATCGCAATCTCAGAAACTGCAGCTTTTGCAGATACTTTTACTGTTGAAGAAGCAGATTTACCAGTATCAGCATGAACAAGAGTTAAAACGATAGAATCTCCTTCTTTAACAGTTCCAGAAACTGGAATTGTAGCAACACCTTTTGAAGCAGTAACAGTACCATTAACATTAACTACTGTACCAGCAGCATTTACTGTTAAAGGAGTTGTTGCAGTAATATCTTCACCATATTGGTTTACAACTTTATATCCAACATTTACAGCATCACCATTTGAATTTAACACTGCATTTTCACTAAGAATTTGAACAGATTCTACTCTTTCGTTAGTAACTGTTGTAGTTCCAGTTAAGGCTGTTTCAGTTAAGCCACTTACATTTACAGTGTAATCCCCAGCTGTAAACTTACCTTCAAGTTCAATAGTAGCTTCTGTTTTAGCGTCATTCCAAATGATTGTTGCGTAGTTAACTTTTACAGAACCTTTTTTCACTTCAAATACAGCTTTAGTTGTATCAACAGCTTTGTTGAAAGTTACTTTAAGGCTTTTAGCGTTAATCGCACTTACACCAGCAACCTCTACAACTCCAGGAGCTACTTCAAGAGTTTCAGCTTTATGTAAGAAGATAGCGAATTCACCACGAGTGATTTCATCTCCAGTACCGAAGCTAGTTTCTGATTTACCAGAAGTGATTTTGTTTTCTACTAGAGCTTGAACTGCTTGCTCGTAACGATCGCTCACGTCAGTGAAAGTTAGAGTTACATCGCCTTCTAGCTCATAAGCTTTTGCGATAACTAGAGCCATTTCACCGCGAGTCATTGTGTCAGTGAAACCGAAGTTTGTAGCAGATTTACCATTGAAGATTCCTGCTTCTTTAAGAGCATTAACTGCTTCTTTAGCACGAGCTGGAACATCTCCGAAACCAGCGTCAGGAGCGTTTGCTCCGTCAAGACCAAGAGCTTTAGCAATCATTACTGCTGCGTCTCCACGCTTAACTTCTTTTGAAACTCCGAAAGTAGTTTCAGTTAAACCATTTGTGATGTCGTTCTCAACTAGGTAGTTTACTGCATCTGCATAACGATCAGAAACATCTGAAAAGCCAGCAGCAGCAGCAGGAGCTACAGCAGATGCTACTAAAGTAGCTGTCGCAGCAGTTGCTACGAATTTACGGTAAGACTTTGGTTGGTAAGCCATTGTAATATTTCCTCCCTGTTTTGTAAAAAGTGTTTCCCTAAAACGATGAGATCACCGTTTAGTTAGTATTTTGCAAGTTAACCCCTATTCCGCATATATTGGTAATTTTATAGTTTTTATGTACCATTTGGCAGAATTGGAAAACTTAACTTGATTCTATTCTACCAAAATACTACTATAATTCAACCATTTTTTACAATTTTCAACGTTGTAAAAATTACCAAATTATTTCTTCATAGGAATATATAGTTAACTTTTTTGAATCGCACTTACTCATTATACATAGCTTCTTTATAAATTGGAAGTTTTTAAGTAAAAAAGTTAAAAAACCCACTTTTTTATAAAGTATCCAATTTCCAAGACGTATGGATCAATAAAAAGTTTCCACAATCAGAAACATTTTCCATAAATAAGTGCATAAATACTTAGTGCCTTTTTTATTATCGTCTTATTTCCTTAAAACTTTAGATTTAGCTTAAAAAAATTCTCTGTAGTTCTTCAGCAGATATGAATATCATATTTGCGTATCCAAGTGCATAAAAAAACAGAGTGCACACTGCACTCTGTTCCTATGCTTATTTCCCCAGTTCTTCTTTCCTGTTAAATGCCAGGAATCCAAGTGCGAGTCCGGCGGTGAGCCAGAAGATCACGTTAAGCTGAGGAATAAATATTAAGTTATTGGATAAATTCTGGACCATATAGCACACGCTTCCGGTAAATAAGCCGACTGCCACGACTCTGCCCAGCAGGTTCTGTCTAAAATAAAGCTTAATAATCGTTAAGAAATAAATAACATAGATCAGCATGAAGGAGAACAATCCAATAAATCCGGTTTCCGCTCCTACCTTCAGATAAGAGTTATGAACTGAATAGCTCTCATGGCCAATATAAAGCTCGGGATATTTCGTTACATAATCCTTGTAATTCGCTGTATAGTTACCCATACCCACTCCAAGCACTGGGTTGTCTTTTAGCATGTACCATCCTGTCTTCCAGAGTGTCATGCGGGAAACAACGGCGCGATTGGTTGTCGTATCTTCTTCTTTTGTTTCTTCCTCTTCTTCCACTTCTTCAGGCTCGCCGTCGCCATCTGTATCAGGCCCTTCTGCGACATGGCCGTTGGATCCGCCCTGCGGAAGGAGCTTTTCAATCGCATACAGAGCTGAGCTAGTACGGGATTGCACATCCGGCATAAAGTACAGAACCGTGAATAGGATGGCAAATGAAAGCAGGATATGCGGTTTGATCACATTTTTAATGAATTGCTTCGGCATCAGGATAATGAGCAGGATGCCTGCACAGAACATCGTCACCCATGCTGCGCGTGTGTAAGTCAGGATGACATTTACGACATAAATGGCATAAACAGCGAACGCAAGAAGCTGTGCTGTGCGATTTTTAAAATACACAACTGCCAAAAGCAATACGGTCGGGATAATATAATTTAAATAGGCCGAATAATAGTTCGGATTTACAAGGGTTGAGTCCACACGTCCTTTTGCTTCTTTCAGCGCATAAAGCCCAGCTTTGTTGAGAGAGAAGTTAAAGACGTACTGCAGCACTCCAAAGAGCCCTACAAAGATCACCGCTGCTCCAAACCATTTCGCTAATCCCATGTACTGTTCTTTTGTGAAGTTCACTTTGGCCACAATCAGGAACAGGACAACATATGATAGATAACGTGCTATTTCCATAACCGCCGACTTTAAATCGATGGCATTGATGACTGATATGAGGGATACCAGCAGAAATAAACCAAAGGCTGCCGCGAGAGGCCAGATTTTCAGGTCATTCAGCCTGATTCGCCCTTTCAGGAACTCATATATAGCCGCAAGGGTTACAAGTGGAATCAGGATAATTTCTATTGATAAAGGGATTGGCCCCAGGTACGTCTTGAAATATAAAATCGGAATCAAGAACAGACAGGCTGCCGTAAGATAGTATGTCAAAGTATTTTTATTAGCCATTATAAAGCTCCTTTATTTCGTCAATCACGCTTTCCTTTGTATAGATTACACGATTCGACTGGCATAGACAATTTTAATTTTTTCCTATTTTCACTAATTCATAGGTATGCAAGGTTTCCTTATAAAGCTGCTTTAGTGAGAAATGATCTGAAGCATACTGATAAAGCTTGTCTCCCATCTCTTTTAACGTGCCATTCTTCGATGCATTGTATGCCTTTAAAAAAGCAGAAGATAAAGCTTCGGCCTCTCCGGGCGGAACAATCCATCCCGTTTCATCTTCTGAGACAAGCTCCTTTACGCCTCCAACATCCGTTGTAACGAGCGGGATATGCTGATTGGCTGCTTCCAATAAGGCAAGCGGAAAGCTTTCACTGAAGGAAGCAAGCAGACCAAGATCTGAAGCAGCATAAATGGAATCCACATCCTGCCGGAATCCTAAAAACCGAACTTGTTTGTCTACTCCCATGCTCTGCGCTTTCTCCATGAGCTCAGCTTTAATGAGGCCATCCCCGACAAGTACAAGCTTCATATCCGGTTTGTCCAGCTTTTTGATGCTTTCAAATACGATTTCATGACCCTTTATGGGATGAAGTCTCGCCACCATGGTCATAACAAAATCATTATCTTTGAGGCCGATCGACTCTCTCGAAAGAGGCTCTACCTTATGGGACGTGAATTCGATCCCGTTATAGACAGTTTTAATCTTTTCACCTGGAATTCCAAGACTGATGAGATTTTGTTTAAACGTGTCCGAAACAGCGAAATAATAATCCATCCGGTTGAGAGCAAACAGGCTCAGCCTGGTGAAAACTGTGCCCTTCAGTCCGCCTTTCATGAAGTCCAGCTTTGGATCACTATGGACCGTCGTAACCCATTTGATACTCACCCGGCTTTTAAGATAAATGCCAAAAAGATTCGCTCTGGGGCCGTGGGTATGCAGAATGTCATAACCATTTTCACGAATGAAACTGGCAAGCTTATTCAGAATCGAAAGATCATATCGGGAGGACTGCTTGAATAAATGAACATCAATTCCCGCTTCCCTTGCCTCCTGGGAAAGGGCGCCTTCCTGAAGAACAGCAAGTGATACCTGCTCCTTTGGAAATTGGGACAGCAGGGTGATCACATGCTTTCTCGAACCGCCTGTTTCTCCTCCGCTGATAAAATGAAGAACCTTCATTAAATGCTGCCTCCCTGTCCGGAGTGACGTTCTTGATACATCTGTTTCTTTTCATCCACGTTCTTTAGGATCCCCCATAAGAGAGTAGCCGCCTTATTGACCTGCTTAAAGATCTGACTGAAATGATAGTTCTTGTGGTCAACTGTATCGAATTGGGCAGGGAATTGGGCAGCCGGGATCTCAAGAAACGTTTCGACTGCCTGTGCCCTTGTATCAGGCACCAGCTCAGTCTTAATCTTGCTTAGCTCAATAAATCCGTCAAAGTCAATGGCCTGGGACTGAAATATATCCACTGCTCTTTCCTTCGTTTGAAATGCCTCCGTTATATCAATAACGGTATTGATTTCATTCGGCGGGATCGGACAGTTGATCTCATACAGGCGTACAGCTGCCTGACTCTGCGTCTCCTTTAATACATCGGAAAGGATTCTTCCTGTCGACACATGATCTGGATGGCAATCTACAAATGTTGGGCAATAAATATAATCCGGCTTTTTGTCATAGATTAAGTTCGTGAACAGTTCACGGGATTGCTCATTACTCTCAACCTTGCCATCCGGAAGATCCAAAAAGACGATGTCCTGAAATCCGAGAAGCTCCTGAACCTCTTTGGCTTCCTGCTTGCGTTTGGCCATCAATTCTTCTTTTGAAAGCGAACTGACACTGCCTGATCCGTCTGTAATATAAGCAACCGTTACCTGCTGCCCTTTTTTTACATGCTCGATAATGGTTCCGCCGAGCCCGATGGTTTCATCGTCCACATGCGGTGCCAGAACCAGAACATTTCCCTTTGTGATCCTTGTCAGCACCTTCTCCTCTTTATAGAAGCTTTTCAGCTTTTGACGTGTATAAGGAAGGATGAATGGCTTGGCCATATTCAATACCGTTCTCTTTATATTAGAAGCCATCTAAGCCACCTCCTAAAATGAATCTACATCTGCCGGTGTGATGTACCAGTTTTCAATTCCGTCGTCTTCTGTTAACAAAGGATCAACCGGCTTTCCGACAAGCGGCATTGGGTTATCTTTATGGGCAAAACGAAATTTTTTTAAGGTCCGAAAATAAGAGGAATGGGTTAATGCCCATGTCTGGATGACATCTGCATCCTCCAGGTCCTTCAGCGTACCTGCTAAAAGCTGCTCCCAGACTTCTTCATTCTCTATAGCGAGCATATCAACAATGGTGCCATTCCTGACGGTTCCCCCGCCAAATGTCTTTTCCTCTATGGAAATGACGGAATACCCGCAGAGCATATCTTTTTCATACATAGCAATCATTTGATAAACTCGATCGGGATGTCGATGAAAGCGCCAATTTAGGAATTGGGCATCTCTTTTCAGCAGGATAGGCGCGACTCCTTTGCTGCTTTCCCAAAGAGCATCAAACTCTCTTCCACATTCCGATATGATTTTAAATAAATATTTTTGCGAATCGATCCTGGTTTTGTTCTTTAGAAAAAGATCGGCTATTTTCACCAGCGGCTTGGCCGCCTTTAATACCGGAAGCTTATTCACTACCAATGATGAAAGGCGATTGATTCGAATCAGGCGGGGTATGCTGGCTATTTCCTTTGCACCGGTATAGCGGACGAATAATTCCTTTGCCTTTTCAGCAGGATAGCCATATAAGTAGTCGATCCCTTCCTCCTGGGCCGTGCTGATCATTTCCAGGTTCAGCTTTTTATAAAACCCTTTGCCCTGATGCCTTGGAGAAACCATCGTGTCATTTCTGGCACCAAAGGTCACTTCCCTGTCATACCATTTTGCTTTTGAAGGAACAAGAGCCACGTGGCCGGCGATTTCATTGTTTTCCTCTGCCACCGTAATGACCGAACTATTTAATGGGTTTTCCTTGAACTTCCACTCCCAATGCACAAGGGAACGCTGTTTCCGGAACACCTCGTGAAACAGCGCATTGATTTGTTGTTCATCGCCTTTTTTATATGAACGGATCATTTTTCCAGCTCCTTAGCGGCTGAATAATACCCTGATTAAGAATTTAGGCAGGTTCAGCTGGCGTTTGAGTCTTTTCGGTTCCTTCAGTAAACGGTAAAGCCATTCAAGTCCAAATTTGCGGAAGAATGCTGGCGCTCTCTTTGTTTTCCCTGAAAATACATCAAAGCTTCCGCCCACACCCTGGAAAACTTTAACGTTGAGGTGTTTCATGTTTTCCTTGATCCACAGCTCCTGCTTCGGACTTCCTAAAGCTACAAATAAAAGCTTCGCTCCGGATTCATTGATTTTATTTACCAGTGCCTGATTATCTTTTGTGTAGCCATTTTCATAACCGGCAATATTCAATGTTGGAAAGCGTTCCTCCAGCTTTCTTTTCGCTTCGGAAACAACCTCCTCCTTCGCACCAAAGAAAAACACACCGTGTCCTTCCTCGGCAGCAAACCGGAGCAATTTCTCCATCATATCGACTCCGGTTACCCGCTCCCTTAAGGAGCCTCCTTTTATTTTGGAGGCGATAATCATTCCGATGCCATCAGGAATCTGATAGGTGGACTCGTTAATCAGCTCTTTTACAAGCGGATTGCTATTCGCTGTAATCACCTTTTCAGGGTTCACCGCAATGACTGTTGACTGCTTTCCTTCACTGATGCGGCTTCGCAGATCATCGATGATTTCATCATAGGTCATCACAGATACATTCACACCAAGGTATTGTTCTTTTCTCATACTAGCTTCCAAGCTTTCTATTCCTGAATCGCCTTCAGGTTCGTTAAATTGCCGATTTTATATACAGTCATCTTGTCTTCATCCAGGTTTGTGCAGTTCTTTGTATCAAAGACTACAGGTGTTTTCATTCCTGACAGGAATTCTTCCGCTGTCATTGTTTTGAATTCGTTATGATCTGCAAGTACGACTACAAGGTTGGCATCCTGAATTGCTTCTTCAAAAGATAATACCGGGAATGGCACCTGCTCATCACGCACATGCGGATCAAACACACGCACATCAAAGCGCGGATTGCGGCGCAGCATTTCAACGATTTCAATCGCCGGACTTTCACGGACGTCATCGATATTCCCTTTGTATGTTAAGCCAAATGCAGCGATCTTCGGCTCTTTTAATTCCACGGTCATGCGTTCAACCTGCTCAACGACAAAGTGCGGCATAGAGTTGTTGATGTCGCGGGAAAGCTTGATAAGCTGTGCTTCCTCTGCTGCTTTTTCCACGATAAAATAAGGATCAACAGCCAGGCAGTGTCCGCCTACTCCAGGTCCAGGATGGTGGATATTAACACGCGGATGCTTGTTGGCAAGCTCAATCACCTTATGTGCATCCACGCCAAGACGGCTGGAGATTTTCGCAAGCTCATTCGCAAGCGCGATGTTCACATCGCGGAATGTATTTTCCATCAGTTTGGACATTTCCGCCGTTACGGCTTCTGTTTCAATTACATCACCTGTAACAATGGCACGGTATACATCTGCCGCTTTTTTCGCAGCTTCAGGAGTTGTTCCGCCGACAATGCGTGTATTTTCAATCAGCTCGATCAGAATGCGACCTGGAAGCACACGTTCCGGACAGTGCGCCAAATATAGATCCTTCTCTGTATCAAAGCCTTGCTCACGAAGGATAGGTGCTACAATATCATCCATTGTGCGCGGCGGAATCGTAGACTCCACAATCACTACATTGCCTTTACGAAGATACGGGACAATCGCTTTTGTGGCGCTGATCACATAATCAACGTTGGCAGTGAAATCTTCATGAATCGGTGTTGGCACAGCAATAATGAATACATCTGCTTCTTCAGGAGTCAAAGATGCGCGGAGCTTTCCATTCTCCACCACTTCCTTTACAATCTCCGGAAGGCCGACCTCTTCTATATGAATTTCTCCGCGGTTTAATTTATCGACTACATGCTCGCTTACATCCACCCCGACAATGTCATAGCCTGCACGGGCAAATACAGCTGATGTTGGAAGACCGATATATCCTAAGCCGACAACACAAATTTTTTCCATTAGTAAGGACCTCTCTTTAAGAAAATAATTTTCTGTTTATGTTCATGGTTGCACATATATTATAGGCTTTGCCTCTTTATTTCAATAAATCCTAACATAGTATAACAAATTCCAACAAACGTTGCACCAATTACATTGAATGTGTCGAACGCTAATGTTAAAATAAAGTTTAGCTTTTTTAAGGCTATTTAAGAAGTGCTGTTTTCCTTGGTTTAAAGCGTCTCTGCCTGTATTTTGGCTGGCAGCGGATTTTAGCTTCTATTATATAGGGCAGAATGCATCCCGGGAAAAATAAGCCCTTCGCATTAGAATTTGGTTGATTTTACATAAGGAGGCAATACTTCTTTGAAAATTGTAATATCTGGTTTTTATGGACTTGGCAATACTGGTGATGAAGCCATTCTTGAAGCAATTGTTGATAACTTGAAGGATGAGCTCGACCATCCTGATTTGACTGTATTCTCATTATCCCCCGGCAAAACAGCAGAGACTTATGGTGTAAAAAGTGTATACCGCGGCTGGCGCCATGATTTTAAAGGCAAGGTTAAAGCATTAAAGGACGCTGATCTTTTGATTAGCGGCGGAGGCGGGCTCCTTCAGGATACGTATCCGACTAAGTTTTTGTTCGGGCCGCTTCCTTATTATCTGCTGATTGTTTTCCTGGCCAAGCTATGCGGAACAAAGGTTATGTTCTTCTCCCAGGGCATCGGACCCGTCAACTCGGCCTGGGGGAAAATATTAATGAAAGTATTTGCCAACATGGCAGACTTTATTACCGTGCGTGACCAATACTCTAAGGACCTGCTTCAAAAACTCGGCGTCAATCGCCCCGAGTCAGTGGTCACAGCAGACATCGTCTTTGCCTTTCAAAAAAAGGAAGACCAGGCATGTCTTGAAAGCCTTACTTTAAAGGGAGACGAAAAGCTCGTTGCCGTTTCGGTCCGTCCCTGGTTCCAGCACACGGCGCATTACAAGCAAATCGGCGAAGCACTTGATCACCTGATTGAAAGTGAAGGCATAACGCCTATTTTCGTTCCAATGGAAGGTCACCACGATATACGTGCTTCCAACCATGTGCTGGAGCATATGAAAAGAGCCGACAAATGCCACGTACTTGGACCGGACTTTTCACCTAATCAATACCTGAACTTTATTTCCAACTGCGAGATGACAATCGGCCTGCGCCTGCACTCACTCATCTTCTCAGCACTCGTAGCTGTCCCTCACATCGGAATCAGCTACGATAAAAAAGTCGAAAGCTTACTAAAACGTTCCGGCATGTGGGAGCACTCCTTCCCGCTGGAAGAACTAACAGCCGGCGAACTGATCCAAAACAGCCGCAAAGTTCTGGCTAATAGAGAAGAACTTAGCTCGATGATAGAGAACAACGCCCGCACTATGCGCCGTGACGCAATGGAAAACATTGATCTGCTGAAAGCTAGGTTTTTGAAATAAGTTAAAAATTTCAACGCCAGCTTAGTTTGATTCACTGAGTTGATTGAAGCGGAGGGCACTTGACTCCAGCGGGATCAGCGGGACAGGTGAGACCCCACAGGCGAAGCCGAGGAGGCTCACCGCCCGCCCCGCGGAAAGCAAGTGCCCGCAGCGGAAATCAACGGGCATCATTTAGAAGGTAAATAACATAACAAAGCGATTTGTAACAGTAAAAAATACTCTCAATGAGGAGACGGTGATATGAAAATCCTAATTACCACTGTTTTTGATTATCCCCATGCAGGCGGTCTATCGACACATGTAACAACCTTAAAAGCAGGTCTTGAAGCAAGAGGCCACGAAGTCGATGTCCTGTCCATCAGCGATGTGCCCGGCTGGCAATCAAAATTCATCGCCCGCGGCCCAAGCTTTGTCCTGAACAAAGTCAAAAAAGGCAAGGGAATCCTATGGAGCAGAAAAGCACGCCAGAACATGCTCCAAACCTTAATCGAAAAAAACAAACACAAAAACTACGATATTATTAACGCGCAAGACGTGTTCGCTACCTTCGCATCCATTGCATCAGGTATCCCAACCGTTTCAACCGTCCATGGCTATATGGCCTTTGAAGCTGTAAGCGCAGGTTCAGTGGAGGAAAACAGCGATGAAGCTAAATTTCTTCAGGAAATGGAGAAAAAAGCTTACAGCCAGACACGCAAGGTCATCACAGTTGACCAGCGCATTAAAGATTATGTAAAAAAACAGGCTGGCGTTGAGGGTACAGCAATCCGCAACTTCATAGATATCCATGATTTCAAGCCTGCTGTCGAGAAAAAAGCGGAGCTGCGCCAGAAGCATGGCTTCTCGGACGATGACTTAGTTTTCTTCGTGCCGCGCCGCCTGACAAAGAAGAATGGAGTTATCTATCCAACGCTTGCTTTCCCGAAGGTGCTTGAAAAATTCCCAAATGCAAAGCTCGTATACGCAGGAATGGGAGAAGCATTCGAAGAATTAAAAGCACTGGTAGCCGAAAAAGGGCTTGAAAATCAGGTCACTCTGCTTGGTGCCATCCCGCACAAAGAGGTTAAAGACTTTTTCGCCCTGGCTGATGTTGTGCTTGTCCCAAGCATCCACTCTGCAGGTGTTGAAGAAGCGACCAGCATCTCGGCCCTTGAAGCAATGGGCTCAGGCATTCCGCTGATTGCCTGCGCCGTCGGCGGATTAAAGGAAATTGTCGATCATGAAAAAGACGGACTGCTCGTCGAGGAAAGAAATACTGGCGAGCTGGAAGATGCCATGATCTATCTCCTTGAAAATCCCGAAACAGGTGCTGCCCTCGCCAAAAGAGCCCGCCAAAAGATCGAGGAGGAATACTCCCATCTTGCTGCGGCTGAAAAGTATGAACAAATTTACCTGTCCGCTTTGGAAAAATAATCTTGATTTTACATGACGTGTAGAGAGCTTCTCTGCACGTTTCTTTTGAAATCTCACAGGAAGTGAATGTGATATGGCTTCATTAAAAAAAGCTGCACTCTTTATAACTTTATTGGCTCTTGTATTAAAACTGTCCGGTTTCCTTCGCGAAAGTATTATCGCACGCCAGTTTGGCGCGAGTGAATATACGGACGGCTATTTGCTGGCGTTTTCTTTTATCACTCTTGTTGTGGCCATGATTTCGGGAGGCTTTAATAACGTCTTCCTTCCATTGTATGTTCAGAAGCGCAAGGAAAACCCAGAGGAAACGGAGCGAAATGCCAACGGAATCATGAATGCGACCGTATTAATTTTCCTTGCTGTTACGGTTATCGGCTACTTCCTTGTTCCATATTTCGTTCCATTTATTTATGGACGCATGCTTCCTCTTACAAAAGAGGTTGCCGTTGATATTACTCAATTTTTCTTCCTGTTCATGAGCGCCATTGCCCTGAACGGGATTCTGGATTCCTACCTGCAGGGGCGCAGGGTATTCGTTCCCACACAGGTGTCCAAACTGCTTGCTACTTTAATGGGCGCGGTGTTTGCCCTCCTGTTCTCTGATCAGTGGGGCATTAACAGTCTTGCTTATGGGTTTATTTTCGGGACACTCCTGGGGTCGGCCATCCAGCTGCTTTATCTTCGAAAAAGCGGCTACCGCTGGAGCCCGACTGTTAAGGTTGATAAGGAATTCAGAAAGGCGTTTCTTGTACTCCTGGTCCCTTCCCTTTTGAATTCAGTGGTCGGCCAGATTAACATGTTTGTCAATAAATCATTTGCTTCCGGGACAGTTGAGGGTGCGGTTACGTATTTGAATAACGCATCCCTGCTTGTGAGTATTCCGCATGCCATATACGGAACAACGATAGCCGTTATTATCTTTACGCTCCTGTCCGAGCAGATTGATAATCCCAAAAAGTTTCAATCGACCTTTTTTATGGGGATGCAGATCTCCTTTGTCACACTGATGCCAATTGCTGTCGGGCTGTTTCTTGTTGGGGAACAGGCGCTTTCATTCATATACGAACGCGGGGAATTTACAGCTGAAGATACGCACAATACGTATATCGCACTTATTTTCTACCTGCCTATGATTGTCACGCAAGGGCTTCAGTATATTGTTTCTAAATCTATGTATGCCCGCGGAAAAACGGCGATTATTTTCCGTATCAGTGTCACAACCATTGCCTTAAATGCTCTTCTTAACTGGCTGCTGCTGAAGCCGTTTGGCTATCCGGGGCTGGCCTTATCAAGTGCATTTGTTTCTGTCTACTACCTGGCAGCATCAGGATTTGTCGTATACAAAGACTTTGACCGCTCGGAAGCCTTAAAGCTCTTAAATCTTGTTATACGGGTCGTTATTCCGACCCTGATTATGGCTGTTCCTCTCTATCTTTTACAAAAATTCACAGCCATTACCGAATTGTATTCGCTTATACAGCTGGCGATTTTAATACCGCTCGGAGTCATCCTCTATGCTGCAGGGATTTACATCTTTTACCGAGAAGGCTTTAATCAGCTGCTTGGGATTCTTAAGAAGAAAAAGAAAGCCCGCACATAAAGTGCGAGGTATGGATGATGAAAAAAATAATATTTATTCTTTTTATGGCTGTCCTGTTGCTGTCCTCCTGCAAAAAAGACAGCTTTCAGGAAACGATCCAATTAGGAGCAGCTGATTTTAATATCAGCTCAGATTTGTCTATATCAAATAAAAACATAAGCGAATCCAGTCTATTGCCCTTCTATCAGGATACCGACTATCAGTATGAACTTGCTGAAAAGGGCGATTTGGCCGGAAGGCTTCATATTAAACTGCGTAAAATCGATAATGGAGACCAGCTTGTTTTTATGCAGCTTGAGGGAATGGCTGAAAATGCGGTTTCCGCAATGGTTTCACTTTCGTTTGATTCCAGCGGTCAAGCTGAATTCATCGATTGGGCGCCCAGGGTAATTGAAAGACCCCATGATAAAAATACCGGAGATGACCGATCCACCCAGCCCATTGGCTTATTTAAACTGAATGATGACGATTCTTCTGAGCTTGTATTGAGCAAGCAGCAAATCTCGTCCCCTCATAAAATGGATTATGCGGACGGCCTGGCCAGTCAGATCCGGATTCTGCATGATGAAAAGAAAGCCTACAAGCTCGAAGAAAAGGAAGATCAAACAGCCATCCAATTTAAGCTTGAAGCAGAAAAAGGAAAGCTGTCGGAGCAATGGTTCATGCTTTCCAAGGGAGAGCTGTTTACGAATAGCCAGGGGCATGAAGACTGGATTAATTATCAGATTGATTCCTACAAAGAGGCGAATGGCTGGCTCACTGTGGGCGGACCTATGAAAAAGCTTCCATGGTCCATTGAGCCCTATACAAAGCATGGCTATGGCCGCAACCTCGGTGTTATGGTTGACCGCGAAGCCATTGACCGGTATATCAGCACAAAAGAGCGCTATTACTATAACCTGATGGCAAACTCTGCGGCTGACCTTTATGAATACCGGAAAGAAAAAGGTACAAAGATCTGGGAAACCGAATATACAAGCACCTGGCTGAAAAACGCATATGGATTAACAGCTCCATACATCGATACCCGCCATAATGAATTCATTGGACTCTACCTGGCTAAAATTGGTGGAGAGCTTCATTCATCCGAGCTGATGAAAGCCCAGCTGAATTATGCTGATTACCTGCTTGGCCAGATTAAAGAAGGCAATGTCATTAAGGTGGATGATGGCCTTTTGATTGCAGACTATTTCTCATCATATGATCAAAAACAGAAAACTCACGCCTCCATGAATCATGTCCTCGGAGGAGCCAACCTCTTGCTTGACTGCTATGAGCAGTCTGGTGAGGAAAAGTATCTCGAGGCAGCAAAAAAAATTAGACAAGCCATTGAAAACATTGGAACTGCCTGGATCCGTGAAAACGGAGACCTTTGGTACCAGGTCAACCCCGACCTGACCTTTGCCGGCAATGATTACGAGCAGCTCACTCTTGTCGATTTATTGAAACACCAAAGAAATTGGGAATCCATCGGGGAAAGCAGAAGCCCTGTGATTGACCAGCTGATCGAATCAAAGGCGGGCTATCTGGCGAAGGAAAAAGTAATTCTGCTCGAAGAAGTTAAAGCAGAGCTTGCCCGGCAAGGGTTTTCAAGACCATAGGATACAGACCAGCCTGGATACCAGGTTGGTTTTTTTTAGACCAATAATAAAGGTTTCTTTGATTATTTACAGAAATGATAAGCATTACACCTTATCAGGGGGCAATCATGAGAAAGTACATTTTCTTTTTCCTCGCTCTATCCTTATTCCTGGCAAGCTGCAGCAGTACTGCAGATAAGGAAATAACTAAAAAACATGAAGAGTACTTGTCAGCATCCGGATGGCATGTTAAATCCAAGTCCAGTGAAGAAATCAAAACGATCCATTACCACCCTGAAAGCCTGGAATCCTTAAAAATAGCGGGATTGGACCTTGAACCATACCGAGGCAAAGAGGTTAAAATGACCACTTACCTTTTAAAGGAAAAACAAACGAATGGAGACAAAATGTCGGCATCCATATATGAGATGGACAATGAAATCATCGGCGGACACGGAATTTTGGAAAACTGGTCTCCGGGTCTTTTCTCTTTAGATGATCGGGAGCGTTTAATCGAGGAAGACATAATGCAGCAATAGGCAAAGGTTATATCTCCTTAAATTAGTATATTGCCAGATCAGGCAGAGATCCTAAAGGCAGGAGATCACGGCTCCAGCACCTCATCATCAGAAGCATTCCTGCAGGAGGTATCTCCTCAAGTTTCCATTATTATGAACAGGACAGGAAGCGGAGATCAAATGCTGCATCCGGATGCAGTCAAGAGGCTGGCAGAGGCAGGCTCTTCTGTTTATACTACTGAATCAACAGCCAACATCCATGTAAAAACGGATGGAAAAACATTTCATGTATATGGCACACCGGATTATATTCCGGGTGAATAAGAAAATCCCTTCTCGATTCGAGAAGGGATTCTTCTTTAGTTCGCAGAAATCTTGGTCACAAGATCTTCACGTACATAGCCATACTGTGTTCCATTGGCATCGGAAAGTATCTTATACCATGTCCAGCTATCGCCATCAAGTGACTTTACTTCTTCTGCAATGACAACCGGTTTGTTGGCTGTTTTATACGTATACAGAAGATTAGCTGTACCCTGTTTGGAAGAAGGGGATGTTCTGACATTTGTTCCATTGGTATTGATCAATCCAATGACTTGTTTATTTGTATAATCCTTAAAGCCTAATGCCTTTTCGATTCTGTAAATATGACCATTAATTTTTGATCCCCAGTAGGCATCTGTTGCATATCTTACATTAAATCCAATCGATTTATTTCCCGGAGCTGCACCATTGCTGCGCCAGTCTCCCTGCGGAATATAGGCACCATTGAGATATTTGCTGACAAGTGCATCGACACTGTCTGTTGGTGTCGGATATGCTACCGCACCGGACGGATTGCTGTCGTAGGCTTCAATGCCGAAAAGGTTGTTAAGCTTTAATGCATTGGCACTCACGCCATATTGGCTTTCATGGAATGCCCAGCCCAAAATTAACAGGGCGTTGACGTTCGATTCAGCTTCCACTTTTTTCAGATACGTTCCAAGTCCCTTTACCTTGCTGATTTTTGTGGCATCTTTATAGACTGTAAGTCCAGTAGCCTCCAGCTCAGCTAATCTCTTGTCAATAAATTGATTAAGCTGTTCAGCGGTGTAGCTTGTTTTTGTACGGGCAGATAAGAATTGGTAATATGGGTAGTACTGCCCTACATAAGAGGAAGAGCCTCCCATAGGGCTTGTATAAAATTTGGTTCCATCCCAGCTGTAATAAGTAATATTTTGTTTCAGGAAGCTCGGAGCTTTTCCAACTATAAAGGCAGCAGAAGAATCCGCAGCAGGATTATAAATGCTGTAAACCAATTCATTGCTGCTATTCACTTTATATGAGCTTTGCTTTTTTGCCATTTTTGCAGGAACAAGATGCACTTCAGATTGTTTTACATAGGCAGTCCTCCCGCCAATGTATACCTGCACTGCTGTTTCGTTAGAAGCCAGATATTTCATTTCCTCCTGTGGAGGGACAGCCGCCTCGACTGAAGTTAAATTGTCGCTGCTGTATAAATAGGTTGTAGCTTTTCCGATTGATGGACTTGCATACGCTAAACCGGATTGCATTTTTAATACTTTCCCATTAAAAGTAAGAACCTCAGTTGAAGTCGGGCTCCAATTTTCAATTGCTTGGCTATATGTTTCAAAGGCATTCCTGGTTTCAACAAGCTGCCCATTTTCATCAATGCTTGAAATGACAAACGGCTTCTCGATCTCAGGCTCACCAGGTTCTCCTGGAAGCTGATTTTCAAAGTCTTCGATCGCATGGATCATTCGGATGATAAAAGCTGCAGACTCAGCACGTGTCGCCTGCTTTTCTGGAGCAAATCTATAAGTCTTGCCGTCAGCGTTCGGAAAACCGATTGTGTTTTCCAAGGATACACTTGCGGCAACCGCAATACGCGAAGTAGAAGAAGCCAGCTTGTCAAAATCACTTAAAAGCTCAGGAACTTCATATTCTACTGTCATATTTTTATAGTCTAATGCGTTCTTGATCATGATAACCATTTGCTCACGCGTAATTTCCTGATCAGGATTAAAGTTTCCATCTGTCTGACCTGATATAATCCCTGCCTCAGCAGCAGAATTGATTCCCGGCGCTAAGCTTGAAGTAACCGCTACATCAGGAAATTTGTGCAGCGCTGCAGGAAGCTTCAGAGCCCTCGATACAAAGTTCGCAAATTCCCCGCGGGTCACTTTCAAATCCGGTTTGTAAACACCATCACCATAGCCATACATAATCTCTCTCTCGATGGCCTCTCTTAGTTCTTTCTCCAGCTGTATGCCGGTAATATCGTCTGCCGCATAGCCAGCAGCAGGAAATGCCGTGAACAAAAGAATAAAGGCAAGCAACAGAAGCCTAGCTTTCTTCAATGTGAATTTTCCCCTCTCATTTCTTAATCTGGCATAAATACTAATAATGTCGTAATTTGCCTGTCTACTACCATTCTACCAAAATATTACCTATTTTTAATAGACACTTTCCATACTTTTTCCTCATTTTTCGCAGGGATTTAATGGAAATATATTGAAAATAGAGAAATAAAAAAGCCAGGATCGAGTCCCGGCTTACATCTTAATTTGTTGCATTTATAGAATTGTAGATTGCAGCAGAGAAAAACGCTCTTGATGCACGGTGAGTAGCATAATATTTGCTTCCCTCAAAGATCGAAGTAGAATCAATATTGCTCATCGTTACAATTGCATCATGTGCCCAGTAAGACGGTGTAATATCACTGTAAGTACTGCTTGCCTTTGAATACGAACTTCCTTGGAGTTTAAAAGCATTTTGTACAATGACAGCCATCTCTGCTCTTGTCATATACTCATCCGGGCGGAAGGTGCCATCTTTAAATCCGTTAATAATGCCAAGCTCCTTAATTGCAGCAATATCCTTTGCAAAGCGTGATGATTTTGGAACATCCTTAAAAGCGGAAAGAGATTTAGGCACCTTCTTTAATTGGCGGTTCATAATAGCCGCAGCTTGTCCGCGCGTTACTGGTTCATCTGGTCTGAATGTGTTATCTTCATAGCCCATGATGATGTTCTTGTTTCCTAAAGTAAAGATAGCATCGTAGGCAACATGTGATTTTGAAACATCGGAGTATACTCCCGGAGTGTTTGTCAGAACACGTTTTGCGCCATAGTATTTAGGGCCCCAGTATGTACTGCCTAAAGAATCAATTTTAATGCCTCTGCTTGATGTTGCAGAAATAAATTCATTGTTTCCGATATAAATTCCGGCATGTGTAACGCCGGCTTTGCTGTATGTTTTTTCAAAGAAAACCAAATCGCCAGGCTGCAGGTCTGATTTGCTGACTTTGACTCCTGCACTGCTATACTGTTCGCTTGAGGTTCTTGGCAAGTCAATTCCAACTTTCCCAAAGACATAGGTCATAAATCCTGAGCAGTCAAATCCGCTAGGTGTGGTTCCGCCCCAAACATAAGGAACTCCCAAATTGGATTTTGCAATTCTTACAACTTCTTCCTGATCCGGTGTCGCTGCAGAGACTGTATTAAATGGCAGAATCGCCAGTATCAATATCGCTGTTAAGAATTTTGTCAGCATTTGCTTCATTATGTCACCCCGTCGAATTCTATTACTAAATTTCTCGTAATTTATCAAAATCTGGTTTCGATAGATATATTCTACCAAATCAAATGTGTAATTTTCTTTACTGTTATGTTACAAATCGACAAAAGGGGTTTCATGCCGAAAAATCAGGGAATATGTATACTTTTTTGACTATTGAATTAATAGATTTTTGTTTTATTACAGTTATGTTACAAAAAATAAAGCTCTGCCGCTTTTTTGCGGCAGAGCCCATTTGGAATATGTATACTATTTTTTGATATTATCTGGCCAGGTAGTACTTGATAGAGTATGCCATCATTCCATGCCCTCTTGGTGACCAATGAAGTCCTGAGGGGTCATATAAGCCGCTCGCCCACAGCTTTCCATCCTGTGCCCCTCCAGCTTTATGGATTGCATTGGCATAATGGTCCACCAGATGGACACCTTCCGCTTTTGCAACTTTGCGGATAATAGCATTATAGCTGTTCATCCAAAGACGAATTCCGCCTTTATCAGCATATAAATGCTTCTTTTCCGGATACATATTGTAGTAAAGGGTTTGCTGAACAGGAATGTTTGTCATCAGCAATACCTTTACTTTTCTTTTTTTCAGTTCTTCCACCATGTATGTCAGGTTCTTTTCAAATTTGGCTTTATCCACCATCGGCTTTCCATTATCGTATAGAAGCCCGTCATTAATGCCGAACATTATGGCTACACTATCCGGATTCTTCGCCAGTACATCCTTATTAAATCTTTTGAGCGCCTGGTCTGTATGGTTTCCGCTGAAACCGGCGTTGATTGCTCCGGTTAGAACCACCCAGCGTTTATTTAAATCATATCCATAATGTTTGAAGGTAAGGCCTTCTGTATTGCTGTCGCCGAAACCAATAAACCGTGCTGCTTCAGCATTAACTGCGCCTGCAGACAGAAACAGGAGCATAGCCGTCATGCATGCTGTTATGATTTTTTCCCTCATTTTCTCCTCCTGGTTTGTAATAAAGTGGTATATATCCTGTATTCTACCATACTATCAACCTGCCCTATACCATTTACAGGAAAATCAACAGCAAATTAAGTGTTTTATTCCTCTGAATGATCATTTACCTTCACTTCAAAATTTTTCTCATTCTGCTTAAAGCTTATACTCCACTCATCAAGTTCTTCATTGAAGGATAAATCGCGGACCGCTGCAACTCCTTGCTGGTCTTTTATCGTCTTTAAAGCTTTTTTTATGACCTGTGATTCGGAAAGCTCTGCCCCTTCCGGTTTGTATTCGGGCAGGACTTCCACGTATAAAGCCGTTCCCTGTCCTGGATAGGACTCTCTGATCGGACCGGAGGCTTCTACCATAACACGCTGCCCCACTTTTAGCTTTTTGGAGGCATCCGGAAATTCGAAATATGTTGCTGAAAAGTAATCCGAGTCTCCTCCGGTTTTTCCAAAGTCCGCTGGTAAAGCGGCCACTGCAAGCATTCTATTATTTGATAACTCCATTACATAAGAACCAGCCTGGGAGTATTTATCTGTATATTGATTTTTAGGATGAATCGTATCCGGCTCTCCTCCGATTGGAGCAAGCCTCCCTGTTTGGGTAAAGTTAATCTTCCCCCCGGCAAATTGTTCATTTAGGCTGGCTTTTTGCTCCTCTGTAAGGAAATTATGTTCAATATTTATCTCTCCGCTGATTGTATCTACACTGATTCCAAGCGAAATGCGATCCGGTGTTTCATGCTGATTCCTGAATTTAACAGCCGCTTTATTCACCTCATACATTTTCTGATTGTTTTCAGCTGCTGTATGGGGAGTGTGATAGATAAAAATACTTTCTGCCTTGATCACCCCTGCATCCGCCTCGGCCTGGAGGGCTTTGACAAATTGTTTTAAGCGGTCATCCGGATTTTTTACGCCAATCCATAGTCCAGATTGAGCAGCGCCCCGTGATTTATTCTCGAAGAATACGACCCCTTCCTTATCAAAACCTTCTTTTCCCCCGTAGGTTTTATAAAGCAAAGGCAGAGCTATCTCGCCTTCCGTTTGCTGAACTGCCAGCTCTTCTGCAATATCATCACTAGGGGGTCCATATAAGCCCTCCTTAAACTCCCAGCTTTCCTTTATTTGTTTGATGACCTTATCACGATCAGGCGTCTCCTTAGCCGGGTCCAATTTGGCAATAATGTTCCTTCCGCTGATTGTCTCAATCGTTTTCCAGCCAGAATCATTTTTGGTTACTGACTGCGTTTGTTCACTTGGATTTGCGGCGCTCTGATGCTGTACTTCTCCCGTCACGCAAGCAGACAGAATGAACCCGCTTCCGAGCAGGACAGCCAGCGTTTTATATTTTCCCATAGAAAAATCCCCTCAAATTCGATTGTCTTTGCAAATACAGACGAAACGAGAGGAAAAAAGTTACAATATTGTAAAAAACCATTCCCTAAATGAGAATGGCCTTTTGAAAGAATTAATTCTTGTAATTGAATTCTGCAGATATTTCACCGTCAACCCAGATCGTGCCGGCTTTTCCAGCTAGCGAAGAGTGTTCTACTGTCAGCACCGTGCGATCAGGTGAAAGTGTTACAGATGTTGGATTCACATATATAGATGATCCATCTTCCAGTTCAATATCAACATAAAATAAATTCCAAAGGTCACCTGCGGAAAATTCTTCAGGTGCCGCTTCTGTTAATGTAATGCTGAATGAAGCAGGACTCAATGAGGATACTGATTCCGCAAGCGGAAGGTACTCGTTGTCAATGATAAACATGATTGTTCTATATAATAGGTTAGCAAAATCACCGCGAGTGATATTTGTGTGTGTTCCGTAAGATGTTTCTGTTTTACCGCTTGTAATGCCCGCTCCGTATAGTGCCTCGATATAAGGGGCAAATACACCGCCAACATCTGTAAATGGAGTTTCTACAGCATATTCTTCTAATTCAAAGCCTGATGCCAGGAATTTAGCCATTGCCCCGCGGCTTAATGGGTCGCCTGTTCCAAATGCATCAGCAGTTTTTCCTGAAACGATGCCCGCTTCAGCCAATGCGTTAACAGAACCTCTGACACGTGAATTAAGGTCTTTAAATCCTGCATCCGGCGCATTTTCAGTATCCAATCCAAGAGCATTTGCCAGGATTACTGCTGCATCGCCTCTTGTAAGGTTTTGATGTGTCCCGAATGTAGTAGCTGTTTTGCCATTTATAATTTCTACATTATAAAGGAAGCTAACCGCCTCGTCATATCTTGACCCTACATCTGTGAATGGATGATCAAATTCCATTCCAAAATCATCTGCCTTTTGTGCAGCTGCAGATACTGCCGGCTTTACTTCAGCAGCAGAAACAGCTGGAGTAAAAGCAGATGCAACTAGTGTTGCAATTACAGCACTTGCTAAAACCTTGCTAACCTTTTTCATCTGGTAATCTCCTTTTATATCATATTATTTTAAAACTCATAAATAAGTAAAATATTGCCCATTACAAAAATGATTGTAACAAATTTAATATTTTTGTAATACAGGTAATTTAACCCTATTTTAGACACATTTGTTAAATAAAAAAGCTGCTCAAATTGAGCAGCTTTTCCTATCATTTAAGAGCAGAGTTCTCTGCTTTTGCGAGAAATACAGAATAGGTGGAGCGCAGCATTTTTTCAAATGGACGGAAGGTGCCATCCTTGAAGCCTTCTGTTATTCCTGATGCAGCAAGATTATAAATGGACTGATATCCGGTTACATTTTTGTTTACGTCACTAAAAGCAACACTTTGAGTGTCAGGCAGCGAGTATGCCTTTGAGATAAGAATGGCCATCTCAGCTCTTGTGACTGGTTCATCCGGACGGAATGTACCATCCTTAAATCCGCTGATAATGCCTTTTTCTGCTGCTGATTCAATATAGCCTGATGCGTGATTGCTGCTGCCAACATCCGAAAATCTTGTACTTCTCTGCTTTTTATCCAGTCCTAATGCCCTGCCGAGCATGGCGACAGCTTCTGATCTTTTTACGTGCTGATCCGGCCTGATCTCTCCGTTGTCATATCCAAGCAGAATAGAATGGGTATTCAAGTACATCATATGCCTGCTATACCACTTGGTATTGCTTATGTCATTAAAAGCAGGTGAACTAAGCGTTACTAGAATATTGATGCCCTTTTCCCTAACCTCTTCCCCATTCTGCAGTGGGATAACGGTATATTTTATCGATCCTTTTAAGCCGTAATCTGTTACTGACGTTTCTGCACCTTTTTCAGCAAGGACCTGGTCGTACCGAAGCAGTTTATATCCTTCATACTTTTGCAGTACTTCCTCCATATTGAGGACGACTGTTCCATTGCCCGCTGTATATGGAATATTGAGAGCCTCTGATGCAGCTGTATCCACTTGTGCCAGCCCGTATCCATAAAGGGGATCTCTGCCGGCTGCACCAAGATCCTTGGCATTTTTCTGCAAAAGGGTACGGATCTCTGCATTTGTTAACAGCGGATATTTTTCTTTATAAAGAGCTGCCAGTCCCGCCACGAAAGGAGCTGCCATGGAAGTTCCGGTCATGTGGGCATATCCATTGCTTAGATCAGTAGGATAAGTGCTGTAGATCGCGTCACCAGGGGCCGCTATTTCCACTTCTTTTCCTTTTGAGGAGCTATCAACCCTAACACTGTTTTTATCAACACCGGAAACGGCTATCACATTGCTGAATTTTGCAGGGTACAGAACTTGCTCCGTTTTTTTTATATCCGTTCCGGTATTGCCTGCAGCTGCGATTATAATGATTCCTTGCTTATATGCTTTATCGACCATGGCTTTCATTCCAAAATCTTCGACTGGCGATGTAAGACTCATGTTGATGATGTCGACATTTTGGGATATCGCCCAATCGAGCCCGGCCATGATGGTTGAAGTCGTTCCGTTCCCATACGCATCCAGTGCCTTAATGGCATAAATTTCTGCACCTGGCGCCACTCCCACAATGCCTATATCATTGTTTTTAGCTCCAATAATGCCTGCCACATGTGTCCCGTGCCCGTTATCGTCCCGATAAGAATTTGGACAGCGGTCAAGGACACAAATGCCGCTTTTGACTGACAAGTCCGGATGACGGGTGTCAACACCCGTGTCCAGAATAGCTATTTTAACATTTTTTCCAGTTAGGCCGGCTGGCTGTTTAGCCGGCATGTTAATACTTTTATGTCCCCACGGGGTGAGCTGAGCACTCACCTTTACAGGATGATCTATTTCCGCTTTTTCAATAATCCCCAAATCTTTTAGTGCCGCAATCTGGCTTTCGCTGGCTTCAATCGCTGCAGCATGTATATTAATGTAGGATTTATTCACTTCAATGCCTAATTCAAGCAAAGTTTTCTCCGTGTATCCACTCTTGAAGAAAAGGATGTAGGAGTCCTGTACCTCAGCCGAAGCCTTATTCTGAATACCTGACAAGGTGAATAGAGAGAGAAGAAGAGCGGCAAGGAAAGCTTTGCATTGGCGTTTCATAAATTTCTTCATCTGGCATCCTCTTTTCTTTATAAAGCAAAAGGAGTCTATTCTAGTAGACTCCTTTTTAGTTTAATAGGTTTATAGATTTTTTAAAAGGTAATTTAGTATAGGTTTGAAACATCCAGACCTTTTTCCTTGTAATAATCAAGAATGCCCCAATAGATTGCTTTTGCCGCTTCCTGTCTCCATGCTGCAGAGGCAAGCTTTTCATTATCCTTTTTATTATCAATAAATCCTAACTCAACCAGTACAGCCGGCATTGTGTTTTCACGGATCACATGGAAATTGCCGTTCTTAACTCCACGGTCATACAAATTCCAGGCTGCCAGAAGCCTCTTTTGAATCTTAGTAGCAAGCAATTTGCTGTCAGAGGTATTCGGGTTTTGATAAGCAGCATAATAATACGTTTCACTGCCATTTGCCGACCCGTTGAATGCGTTGGCATGAATACTGACAAAAGTATCCGCACTGGCTTGCTTGGCAATGTTTACCCGTTCACTCAGTGAAATGTATTTATCTGTTTCTCTTGTCAGTTTATATTGAAAAGGAGTTTTAGCAAGTAAAGCTTTTACTCGCAGTGCGGTATCAAGCACTACATCTTTCTCTCTTATTCCATAAGCAGCTGCCCCAGGATCGGAGCCTCCATGTCCAGGATCAATGACAATCATTTTCTGGCTGAGTATGCTTTCATTCCCTGCATTTATTGGTGCATTCAAGTAAGAAGAATGCACAAGCCCTTCAATATTTCCTGATTTAATAAAAGCCCAGCTTCCGACTGCATAAGCCACTTCAACTTTTGCGCCTTTATTTAAAGCCCCCGTTCTTGGATAAAGGGTTGAAGGACCTGTACGGACGTTTAGTGAATCTGCTGTTACTGTACGTTCCATTTCAAAAGAAACAACAGGCGTTAACCGCAGTTTGTAATTTATCGCTCTCGCTAAGAATACAGAGAAATCTGCTCTTATAATATCTTTTTCTGTTCCGAATGAGCCATCTGCCACCCCCTGGGAAATTCCTCTGGAGATTAGGGCATTGGCTGCTCCGGAAAGTGTTCCGCCGAAATTATATTTGAAGGCCTTGCTGATTAAGACGGCCATTTCCCCTCGGTTTACGGGCTTGTCCGGTTGAAATGTTCCATCCTTATACCCTGATAGAACATTCGCCTCCACTGCAGACTGGATATATCCGGAAGCAAAATATTGACTGCCTACATCTGAAAACTGGGTATTTCTCTTTGTTCCGTTCAGATTCAGCGACCTGCCGATCATGGCTGCCGCTTCCCCGCGTGTTACTATCTTATCAGGATAAAAATAACCCGTTAAAGATCCACTGACTATATTACCATTGGCCAAATAACTAATCTCCTTGTAAGCTCGGTGTCCGGTGCTTACGTCCTTGAATGACCCTGCCGCTTCCGCATTAGTTCCATAGAACGGAAGACATAACAAAACCAGCAGAATCCCAAGTACCATTTTCCTCATTAGCTTTCTCCCTTCGCCTTTTTTCTACATCATAACACACTGGAAAAACAACCTGCATCAACCATTTTTGCAAAAAAATAGAAATTTTGCATTCTGCTTAATGTCGGATATTATCAATATCGGCAGAAAATGGGTATATTTTATAAGATATAATCGAATTTTGATAGGTAATTAAAACCAATTAAATTCCATTAATTTCAAATTTAACTCAGATATTTAGTACAGTAGGATATTGGAATTATGGAGGTGGATTTTTGATGGGAATTTTGTCTGAATTTTAGGATAGTTCCTTTTAAATTCCAAATTAACCATTTATAGTTCAAATGGAAAATAAAGGAGGTTTTTGGTTTGAAGAAATGGATTGGTTTCATGCTGGTTTTGACTCTTGCATTTTCTGTTTTTACCCCGAATACATATGCACAGGGGTACAAGGATCTTTCTCCGGACTATCGATTTTATGATGAGGTCAATTATCTGACAGAAAAAGAGATTATCAGCGGTTTTTTGGATAACACTTTCCGTGCCAATCGCTATGTAACCCGGGCACAGGCTGCTATCATGATTGGCCGTACTTTCGGCCTCGACGGAACACCAGCAGATACCCCCTTTTGGGATGTGGTTGAAGATACATTTGCCAGCGGCTATACCAATTCAGTCTATGAAGCAGGAATTATTACAGGCTATCGGGACCGAAACTATCGTCCAAATAAGATTGTGACAAGAGGAGAAATGGCCATTATCCTATCAAGAGCCTTCAAGCTGACAGAAGAAGCAGAGCTGCCATTTCCAGATGTAAAGCCGCATATGAAATCCTACTCATACATTAAGAGAATTGTCGCGGAAAACATTACAGAGGGCTTTCCGGATGGCACTTTCCGGCCGGAAGAAGAGATGAGAAGAGGAGAATTCTCTGCTTTCCTTGCAAGAGCAATGGATAATCAGTTTAAGAAATAGTCTAATAGAAAAAACGGAGTCCTCCGACTCCGTTTAATTATTTATTATATAAGTGGGTAACATAAAAGCCTTTTTCTTTATAATAATCGAGGATCCCCCAATAGATGGCCTTTGCTGCTTCCCGCCTCCAGGCATCAGAAGCAAGTTTGGCATTATCTGTTTTATTATCTATAAAGCCCAGCTCGACAAGAACTGCCGGCATTGTGTTTTCCCGCAGAACATGGAAATCTCCGTGTTTAGTTCCTCTGTCATAGAGCTTCCATGCTGTCACCAGGCGCCCTTGAATCTTGGAAGCTAGTATTTTGCTGTCTGATGAACTATTATTTGAAGCATAATAATAGGTTTCTGTCCCATTTGCAGATCCATTGAATGCATTGGCATGAACACTTATGAATACATTTGCATTTGCATTTTTTGCAAAAGAAACTCTGTCTGCCAGCTCAATGAATTTATCCGTTTCTCTGGTTAATTTATACTGGAATGGTGTTTTGGACAGGAAAGATTTCAGCTTTAATGAAGTATTCAAGACTACATTTTTCTCTTTTAAACCATAGCCGGCAGCACCGGGATCCTTGCCGCCATGGCCGGGATCAATAACGATCATCTGCTGATTAAGCACCTTTTTAACAGTTCCAAATGGTGCATTTAAATAATTGGAATGTATGAATCCCTCTTTGCTTCCTGCGCGAATATACACCCACGGACCGACAGCATATGCTGCTTCCACTTTATTTCCAGTCTGGAATGTTCCTAAGCTTGAATAGAGGTTTGAAGGTCCTGTTCTTAAAGGTACCGAATCCTCTGTTATAGAACGATCTGCTGGATAGCTGATGCTCTGAGTCAATCGGAGCTTATAATTTACTGCTCTTGCGAGAAAAATGGCATAATCCGCTCTAATAATCTTTTGGTCTGCTCCAAAGCTGCCATCGGCTGTCCCCTGAGAAATCCCCCTGGATATCAAGGCTCTTGCTGCACCTGAAAGTGTGCCGCCAAATTCATATCCGAACGCCTTACTGATAATAACGGCCATTTCTCCGCGATCCACAATCTGTCCGGGTTTAAAGGATCCGTCCTTATAGCCTGTGAGTATTCCCGCTTCAACTGCGGACTGGATGTAGCCGGAGGCAAAGTACTGACTGCCCACATCCGAAAACTGAGTGGCCCTCTTCCGGCCATTCAGATTAAGAGCCCTCCCCATCATCGCAGCAGCTTCCCCGCGGGTAACAACCTTTCCGGGGCGAAAATACCCATCTAATGTACCACTTACAATATTGCCCTGGGCCAGATAATTAATCTCATTGTACGCACGATGATTAGTGCTTATATCCTTAAACGATCCTGCCGCCTCAGACTCAATCTCAGAAATAGGAAGCATCAGCAAAAATGCCAATATTCCTAAAACAAATTTCCTCATCAACCTGCTCCCTTCGCCTTTTTTCTACATATTACCACAAGGTCTAAATCCCCCGAATCATCCAATTTAGCTATATTCCACCAGCTGAAAAAGGTACCAGGTACCACCCGAATTTTGTCGAATGATGAATATTATGGAAATGTTATGAGGTTTTTGACTTATGCGGTGACAGGCACCACTCGAATTTTGTCGATTAATCATTTACGATGTTGGCATCATAAGAGATTGTTTATAGTTCCCTTAAATTTTCCACCGGAGTACTTGAGTGTTTTAGCACATTACTTCAAACGAAAAGCACCCCTATATAATGAAAATAGGGGTGCCTATCTAAAAAGATTGGTATTGTCTATAATTTAAACTTCTCCACCGACTGTTCCAGCTGTTTAGAAAGACTGCTCAGCTGAACGGTCAGCTCTGATATCTTTTCTACTGCATTTTCCTGCTGGTCTGTTGAGGCTGCGACCTGGCGGGAAATTTGTGCTGTGTCTTTAGATAGACCCGCAAATTCATCAATGGATGCAGAAATCTCTTCTGACCCGGCTGAGAGCTCTTCTGTTACAGCAGAAACCTCCTGAATTTCCCCAGTAACTCCTTCAACCGCATGCAGGATCTGATTGAATTTCTCGCCGGCACTATTGACCAGTACAGTGCCTTCTTCCACTTTACCAGAACTCGCATGCATATTTCCGACTGCCTGTTCAATGGATAATCTGAAGTGATTCAGCTTTTCGGCAATTTGTGCAGCAGATGCTTTGGAGCCCTCTGCCAGCTTTTTAACCTCCTGGGATACAACGGCAAAGCCTTTGCCATGTTCGCCTGCCCTTGCTGCTTCAATGGCTGCATTTAATGCAAGCAGATTGGTTTGCTCCGCTATGCCTGAAATCAGGTTAACAATATCCTCAATTTCAATTGCCTGAGTTCCCAGTTCTTCTATGAATACGGATGATTCATTTACAATCTTTTTAATCTCATTGATCTGACGGATGATGGATTGGATTTCATCATATCCTTCTTTTACCTGCTGTGAAACTGTATCGGATTGTTCGCTCACATCTGTCGAAGCTTCCGCAATACGCTGTATGCCTATGGCCATTTCTTCTATTGCTTTTGCAGATTCCTCACTTCTGATCAGCTGTATATCAGTAGCCCCTGCCACTTCCTGAATCCCTCTGACAATCAGGCTGCTGGCCTGGCTGATTTCTTCCATCTTGTTCTTTATTTTACCCGAGGAAACCAGGAGTGCTTCTGAAGATGCTTTTATATCTTCAACCATCACTTTTGTATGTTGCGTCATTTTTTTGAATGACTCTGTAACTTGACCAATTTCGTCATTCCCTTTTACCTTAATGGAATTAGCCTTCTCTTCTGCTCCCCGAAGGTCTCCATCAGCCATCAATTGGGCTGCTGAACTGATATTCTGCAGCGGGTGCAGTCTTTTTTTGACGAACCAGGCCAGAATGGCAACAACCGCAAGGATTAACAGTATATTTATCACCAGGTTCATCGGCAGCACTTCCAGGAGTACTTGATCTGCAATGCTATTAACATTCTCTGCATTAATGTCGACACCCAATATCCCGATTACTTTTCCATCGGCTTTAATTGGTACAAACGCGGATAGATAGTCTCCATATTCCGGATCATGAACGATCGGTGAACTCGATGCTTTTCCATCCAGAACAGGAGAAATATCTTCATATGTTGTAGCAGTTGTCGGTGTTTTAATGTCTGCAGCAATATCGGAGTCATTCGGCAGGCCATCCACCATTATAAAGAGTTCTTTCTTCTCGGAGTCAGCCATTAAAGTATAAACGTAGAACGCTCCCGTTTTCTCCCGGAAATCATTCAGCTGTTCCCTAAGGTCCCAATAAGCCTCAGTCTGTTCGGGATTCTTCAAAAAATCCTCATACTTCTCTGTTTCCATTTTTGAAGCTATATTGTCTGCAATGCTTAGACTAAAATTTTCAATAGACGACTCTACTGAATTTTTCGTACTTAAGTAGAGCATAGCAATATTCCCGAGTAAAACAATTGCCATTCCAATAGCCATAACCATTGCAATTCTAGTGCTGAGCTTTTTCATATATTTCACTCCGTTAGTAAATATTTCTTATTTGGATTATAACTTTTAACCTGGTTAAATAGCACTAGAAAAATCAGGAAATACACAAAAATACTGAAACCATTTTGGCTCCAGCATCTCTCTCAATCTATAATCATTCCCAAAAAACTCTCGCCTTCCTCAGTGGCAGGCAGTCCAAAAAACTCGCTGAATGTCGCCCCGACGTCAGCCATCGAATGGCGCTTTCCTATGTTAACCGGCTTTACCCGCTTCCCGGTTGCAAGTATTGGAACGTATTCCCTCGTATGGTTGGAATGGCCGATAGTTGGGTCGTTTCCATGGTCGGCCATGATGATCATCAGATCCTCCTCTGCCAACTTGGGCAGGAATTCTGCGAGCCACTGGTCCGTTGTATTCAGCAGTCTGGCATACCATTCGGCATCCTCAGCATGTCCGGCCAGGTCTGTTTCCTGCACATTTACCAGAAATGCGGCATCCTCTTTTTCTTTCAAATATGACTTCTCTAAAACTCGCAACACTCTTTCGGTATCCACAATGGGATCTGCAGGCCCTTCACCATGCAAAACATCTGCCGTTTTGCCAATCCGATGTACTTTGAGGCCACATCTGGCTGCTATCATCGGAAATTGTCCGTCTATGTTTACGCCGTAGCCCATGTGATAGACTTCATAGCCTTTGCCGTATACCTTCGCCTTCGGTGCATCTACTCCCCACTGGCCGGGATTTTTTTCATGGACAACTGACAGGATATGTTCAATGGTTGTATAGGGTCCTCCAAATGCAATGACCCGGCTGGTGTCGACATTCTGGCGGACAATTTTTCCGACTTCCTTTAATTCCTGGAAAGGCATTCTATTAAAATCAGCGGTTAAATTGATGATATTTCCCAGTGAGGACTCAAGATTATCCCCGATGACACAGGCACCGTTAACTAATAGTACTGGACGGTCTTTCCATGGGTATTCAACCCCATAGCCTGCTTCTGTTAATGCCTGCGCCAGGTCTCGATGAATATCTTTCATCAGCCTTTTATTTGAACGCTTCGGGCAGCTTCCGGCAATTTCCTGATGCCCGAGGTACGTATCTGCTCCGTGATGGGCAAGTGCCGAGAAGCCGTAAGCATTGGCAGGGGCCGCCTTGCCATCAACAAGCGTTCCAAGCCCAAGGCTATATAGAGTTGGTATGTTTAAAAAATCCACCGATTCCCGGATATGTTTATAGGTATTGGCCATGCAGTCAGAAGGGCTGAACTCTCCGCAATCCTCCATTGCGCCGATGCCAAAGCTGTCAATCACCAGCAGAATTGCTTTTGCCATCTTTACCACTTCCTTTCAAAGTGAACCAGTTCCGGCTTTCCACTTTGAATTCCTTTTACCAGGGCAATATGGGCCCTTGTGACGAACACCTGGGTACGGAAAGAGAAAACAGCTGTATCTCCTTCAGAAACCAGAAAGCCCTCCGGTTTCTCAATCGCACCATAGTAATCAATCGCTTCAGGAGCCGGTTCGAATGCTTTTACATACTGGTTCAATACTTCTTTTTCATCGCTTCCAACCAGGCAACCGGTTAAATGGGAGCGTCCGTAATAGCCGCCGCCAATGACGTAATAATGCTCGTGATCCTGGTGGGACACTTCCGTTACATATACAATGGCCGGTTTCTCGGGGAGATCCCGGTAAGCATGCAGCGGGGTTGTTCCAGGCGGCGGCGTGGCCGGCGCCATTCACCGCGCCGCCGGGCCGCAACTGGCCCGC
>NZ_CAXQGS010000056.1:0-5926 GCF_964223445.1 Cytobacillus sp. | reverse complement strand
TTCTTCTCCCTTTTGACCTTTCCTGTCCGAATGCATTCTTAATTAGGACACCTTCTTCTCCCTTTTGACCTTTCCTGTCCTAATGCACGCCTGGTTCGGACACCTTCTTCTCCCTTTTGGCCTTTTCTGTCCGAATGCGTGCTTAATTCGGACACCTTCTTCTCCCTTTTGCCCGTTCCTATCCGAATGCATGCCGAATTCGGACACCTTCAACTTCCATTTGACCTTTCCTGTCCGAATGCATGCTTAATTCGGACACCTTCTTCTCCCATTTGGCCTTCGCTGTCCGAATGCGTCCCTAATTCGGACACCTTCTTATCCCATTTGACCATCGCTGTCCGAATGCATGCCTAATTCGGACACCTTCTTCTCCCATTCGGCCTTCGCTGTCCGATTCAGGGTTTAAAAAGGTTTTTATGTATCCTCATTTTAAAAATTGATAGAAATAAATAATGGATTAACCCTCATATTCATACCACTTTATTGCCTTCATCTCAATTTCCCTCACCAGTGCTTCCTTCCCCTTTATGTATGCCTCAATGTCCAAGGGGTGCTGTTTCGCTAACTCCATTTTTAAAGCTCCATATTTTTTTGCTTCTTCTGCGTTTAATCTTAAATAATCACGAAATGCAAGATGCCGGGTGATATGAGGATTCCCTTTTTCGTAGATATGGACATGATGGGTCCGCTGATTGCCACCCTTCTGAAAATACCGCCGGCCAGGCAGTCCGTTTTCTCCGCGCGGTTCGTAATCCAGTGAAATCATTTCCGCATTGAAGCGATCAACCCTCTCAATATCATTAACTATAGGCATTAAATCGATGACCGGCTTAGCTGCCAGACCTGGAATGGACGTGCTGCCTATATGGTGAATGTCCAGAATCTCTCTTTTAAAAATAGTCTTGAGGAGTGCTGCCTCGCTTTTAAATAAGGATGGCCAATCGGGATTATATGGAGCAACTGCCACTTGCCTTGTCATGATTTCCTCCTAATCTGAAAACTTCTATTTTGGCCTCATCAAACAAGCCCATAAAAAATCTTCTCCAAATAGATTACTAGGCTGCTGAATCTTTTTCATTCTTCTAAACTCCATGAAAGTAAAATCCTTGTTAAATATCTCTTTCAAGCGTTCTTCAGTATACCCGATGCCTCCCTTTAAGCTGCCGCTGTGATATACCTCCCAGTCTGGAGTAGGAAGCGCGCCATCCGTATTAAAGCAAACAAGTCCGAACTTTCCGCCGGGCTTCAGTGCAGCTTTGATTATCTCCAAATATGTCAGCCTTCTATGCGGGGGGAGGTGATGAAACATGCCGCTGTCATATATCAAATCATAGGTGTGAGGTTCAAATTGGAAATCAAAAAGAGATACGCATTTAAAGCTAATATCCGCTTGTGCTTCTTTTGCTCTTTCAGCAGCCCATTCCATCGCCTTTTCGGAAAAATCAATGGCATCCACTTGCGCTCCATTCTTCGCCAGAAAAATGGCATTCCTCCCTGGACCGCAGCCAATCTCTAGGGTTCTTCCCGGCCGCAAGCCATTTTGAACATACTCATCCAGGTTTTCATCTGGCCCCTTCGCTATGAAAAATGGAATCTCTTTGTCCCGGTCTTCATAAAAATTTTCCCAGAAGGCTTTTGGTTCTCTTAACAATCCATCCAGCATTTCCAGTAAATCATCATATTGTAAAATAGCTTTCTCCACGGCAATACCCCCTTTCCTTTATTTTACTAAAACCCTCATAATCAAGGATTACATCTCCATTAAAAATAGATTATTTATGCAAAATCGACCTGTTAATCCTTCATTATTTTTCCAATTGGAGACCCTATAAGGGGGTCTTTTCAACTCAAATAGTCTAATAAATATTAAGTCTTTTAACATAAGAAAACGCTCGGATACGCCCAATATGAACCATTGGCGATCTTCACACTTTTACCATTTCGTAACATTCGAAACATTTATGAAATATTTTCTTCTCAAAACTTGTCCTTCATTTAGTGTAGCCCACATATAATGACTGACAAGAAGGTATAGGAGGTACATGATGTTTATTTTTCTTGATAAGGCGATTCTTGGGATGGCGATTCTGCGGCTAATATCTGGCAGCATTGAAATTTTTGTTGCCCTACTAATTATAAAAATGAATGATATCGAAAAGGCACTGGTTGTGAATAGTTCACTTGCCCTGATTGGACCGCCTGTGCTTCTCTTGACGACAGTGATTGGATTGACTGGAATGGCAGATAAAGTTTCACTAAGCAAGATCTTATGGGTACTTTGCGGAGTTGGCTGCATTCTTTATGGGGTAAAAGGCAACTAATCCAATAAGAAAAAGAGCTGTACAGACAGCTCTACTTCTGATGCTTAAGCAATTCGGAAACCGTAGTCATATGGTAACCCTGCTCTTTCAATGAAGAAATAATTGTCTTAACAGACTTCAAAGACTCTTCCCGGCTTTCATACATGACATGAAGAAGAATAATGGAGCCTGGTTCTATATTCTCAGCAACATGCTCCGTGATTTTATTGGCATCCCCTTCTATTTCCGGATGACTTTCAGGCTCAATGTTCCATAAGATCGTCTGACGCTCCTGTTTAGATAAGTAGTAAGGCAGAAAAAATAGTTTTTTTCCATATGGAGGACGAAAATGAATTTCTCCCTCATAGCCTGTCTGCCTGATCAAATCATCTGTTTTCTCAATTTCATCTTTAATAAAAGAGGGAGATTTTAGAACCATTCGTGTATGAGAATAGGAATGATTGCCAATTTCATGCCCTTCTCCGGCAATCCTTTTAGCGTCGTCCATATTTTGCTCAATCTCTTGCCCTGTCAGGTAGAAAGTGGCCTTAATTTCTTCTTCCCTCAGAATGTCCAATATTTCCTCCGTGTTGACTCCTGGTCCATCATCAAATGTTAATGCTGCCACTTTTTCCTCTGTTTCTGCTTTGTTTACAAGGCCTCCGAAAAACTGAAAGCTCCTTGACTTGGAAATTTCAAACAGCAAAAAGCAAAGTCCTAAAATCAAAATGATCAATAAGCTGATTTTTAGCAGTTTTTTCATAATTCCTCCTGACAGCTACAGTATCAGGCTAATTATAATTTCTATATAATAAAAAAACCAGCCCCCGATTGGAAACTGGTTTGTTAATATAAGTATGGAGCCGCTTTTGCCGTAACTGTTATAAGAAAGTTTTAAACCACCACTCCTCAAAGTGGGTGTCCGCAGAAACATTCCTGCCTGTCCTCCTTGTCATATAGACAGAGGCTTGTCATTCCTGTTCCGATGTTAAACTCCCTATTTCAGCTTAAAGGTTAAAACTTTAGTATGATTACGTACAATGCAGCTTGTTTTATTATAATAAAATAATTATGTGATGATTTCAATAGAAATGTTTTCCTGCTCTTTATAACCCCTAAATGGCGTCCCATGCTACATTTTTTCCCACTGCCTTATACAAAAATGATGGAATTTTTTACAATCCAAACCTTTGGAAAATCTCGTATAATGCGGGTTAAACAACTTAACAATATAGGAAGACTGTTTAGGTTGTGTATAAGGGGGATTAACAATTGGGAAGAAAATTCGAAAGAAATCTATTGCGTTTGTTATTTATATTCGGAATTATGTCTTTCTTTAATTTGATTAGAAAGCCCCCAATGAAGGAATGGCTTATCATATTCTTTTTAAAAAGCTATATTGCCACCTTTTTAGATAATCTGCTAGTGCGTAAAGGCTATCTCAAATACCCGGTAAATCTGTTTAAAACCTTTGATGTCAGCGTGCTTTTCAGCTATATAATATTCCCGGTAACGTGTGTTTATTTTAATCAGCTGACAAGGAATAATGGTATTAAGGGTATTTTGTTAAAGTCCCTGATTTTCAGTGCTCCATCAGCAGTCGCTGAACATTTTCTTGAAAAATATACACAGCTGATCCGATATAAAAAATCATGGAATTCATATTATAGTTTTGTAACTATAATGGCAACATTTTTAGTGACACGCGGTATTATGGGATTAATTCGTAAATCTTCGGAAAACCAGCAAACATCAGCTCCAAAATCATAATCGGAAATTGGTGTTTTTTTTCTACGAAGACTTCTTATCTTCCCCAGTGCCGGGTGGTGCAGCCTTCCTGGCTAGAACACCTCCATCATAAAACTTGCCGTACTGTTTTAAGATATCTTTCACCTCCGCAACGGAAGGGATTGTCTCTTTTGCAGAGTATGTAAGATAGTAGTTTTTAGTGTTTTTCCGATGAATGATCCATGTGAAAAATTTCATTGCAAAGCCATGTGTATTGTGATTTCTGAATTTCGGCATCTGCTTTCCATCCCATATGGTCATGGTCTGCCCGTTTCCCTTCCATTCCTTCAGCTCTCCATTAAGTTCAGCATAGATTAGACCGGGTGCTTTTTTCATCTGATTCATTACCAATAAGGTCATCACCTGATTAATAAACAACTGAATGAGATTTAATCCTTCCCCTCTTGTCAGAGAAATATATGCCTGTTCAGGCAGCATTTCCGGCTTATCGCCAAAAATCAGCGTATTTGATCCGTCCAATTCCTTTTTTGGTGTCCATTTTTTTTGCTTCATAGCCTTCCCTCCTGGTTTGGTAAAAAATGCCCAGATATATAAGTATTCTCCAAAAGGAAGGATATTCCTTCAAAAAAAACGGAGGCTCAGGAGGCCTCCAAATGGAATTATCGATAAGTCAGATCGGTTATTTCAAGAAACTGAACAGTGGCTTGATCCCTGTCAATCCGGGCTTTAAGTTCCAATTGATCCAGCTGGTAGGTTAATTCTTCACACTGGGCTGATTCGTAACATGTCACCGTTTTTGACTTGTTAGCATCACCGTACATTTTTACTACTTCGGCCTTAGTAAAGGGAAGAGCAGGAAACATACGCGGGCTTAAATATTCTGGATATACAGCAAGACTGCCTATTGTACCATCCTTCATATTTAAGGTTACCCTTAGCCCGGCTCCATCACCCTGATAGTAAAGGCTTTTAATATTGAGCTGGGTTTCAGTCTTTTTTGGCTTGCCCATCCTGGATACTATCTCTTCATAGGCATCTCCTGGCTTTAAGCCAAAAATATGAAGATCTTCTTTGGAAAGTATGAAGGCATCTTTAATTCCTGCCTTTTTAACAGCCTCCAGCTGCTTCACAGCATTCTTTTTGTCTTTAAAAGCACCTGCCTGCACACGGTAATAGGTTTTGCCATCAATAACTGCCGTGCCAATTGCCGCCGGGATTTCTTTTTTCTTTAATAGTGCTGCCCGATTTTCCGCATTCCCTTTTTTGCTGAAAGACCCGGCAATAATCTTATGGTATCCAGCTTCCTCCCCGGATAGAATGAGACGCTGCCCCGGATAGATTATCGTACCAGCTAAATGATTCAGCTCCTTAAGCTGCTCCACACTCATATGATGCTTCTTAGCCAAGGAATAAAGTGTATCCCCTTTTTTCACCACAGCTATTTCTTTATCTCCGCCGTGGTCCGCCAAAACGGCTCCCCCTGAAAAAATTACTGCCAGAGATATGACTCCTGCAGCAATTGCCTGTTTGATATTCTTCATTAATTTCACCTCACTATATATGACGAAAGGAAATAATGGATGTCGCAGAGGGACGGGCCTATTTTGAAAATTGGGCATAAGCGGTGTTATAGATTTACTGCATTTTTCGGCGCTATTTATTCGGATTAAGTGCCATTTTTCATGTTGTCACTTTTGGTCGGAATTCTTTCGGAGACTACTGCTATTTTTCTTAAGGCGGCTCTCTTTTCGGCTTTGTTCGCTCAGTTTAACTACCATTTCTCCTTAGGCACCTCTCTTTTCGGCTTTATTCACTCAGATTAAAGATCGGAAGAGCACACGTCTGAACTCCAGTCACCTACCAGTATCGCGTATGCC
>NZ_CAXQGS010000055.1:0-3242 GCF_964223445.1 Cytobacillus sp. | reverse complement strand
GGCAATAATGATCCATCAAAAAATGGATCCGCCGAATCGCCACCGTCGTCTTGCCCGATCCAGCCACCCCTTTTACCAACATTGGCCCGCCCGGCTCGAGTTCCACTATGCGCCGCTGTTCCATATTTAACTTCATACCCCGCACCCTCCCTATTTACAACTTATACCTTTATTCTAAGAATATTGTCATGCAATAGCAAGGACTTGCTGCATAGATAGGCCGGAATATCTTTTTATGGATTGAACAAAGCAGCCGGTTTTGATTTTATTGCTGCCTATACTCATCCGCAGGGAAGATTCCTTATATTATTCCCAATAATTTGGATTACTTCTGAAATCAAGGGTATACAATACTTAACAAAAGACAATTTGGAATGGAAAGGAGCAAACCAATGCCTCATTGTGAAAACTGCGGAACAAAATGGAGCTGGATTAACCTCATGAAAATCGGATTTCAAAAGAAACGAAAATGCGCAACGTGCAATACAATGCAGTACGATCCACCTGGTTTTAACCCTAAACTATACATCCCTTTGCTTATCATCCTGTTCATCGCGCCTCTTCCGTGGGCTTATCTAGAGGTTCCTGATTTGGCTTATATCTTGTTTTTTATCATCTTGAGCTTACTGGTGATAATTTTCTTGCCTTATACCATCAAGCTGCACAACCGGCCGAAACAAACCAAAGCTGCCGACTACCCAGCGAATGAGAAAGGATGAATGCTATGCCTCGTTGCCAGAACTGTGGATTTAAATGGAGTTGGAAAGAAGTTCTAATGCTCAGCGTGAAAGGCAAAAAGGAATGCTCGAATTGCCACAAAAGGCAGTACATATCGGACAAATCTAATTTTTGGACCACTTTTTTGATTTCCACGGCTTTTCTCCTTCCTATGAACTTCGTGCATGCTTATTACGAAATCAGCTGGCTATGGTTTTTCCTTGCCATACTGATTTACATAACGCTTGTTTCACTACTGATGCCTTTCTTTTACAAACTATCGAACACCCACAAACGCTTCGGCAAAACGATCGAATAATCAACTGCATTCTTCACTAATTGTATAAACGATTGCCAGAAAGGATGAACCTTATGCCTCACTGCCAAAATTGCGGATATCAGTGGAACTGGAAAGACATGTTCAAACTCAACCTCAAAGGCAAACAAGAATGTCGAAATTGCCACACTGTGCAATACGCTTCAGGTAAATCGAATTTCTGGAGCTATATGCTATTCCTCGTCCCTTTTGTTCTGGTATTTAATTACGTCCGTATTTACATGGAAGCGGGTTGGGCAATTCTTATCCTTTTCTTTTTGCTTTATGTAACGCTTGCTTCATTATTGATTCCGTTGTTGCTCAAGTTATCGAATACGAAGCGGCAGTTTTGAAAACTAATTCGAACACAAAAAACGCAGCTGCTATTCGCTGCGTTTCAAAAATTACCGCTATCTGATGTCTTTGATTAGCTGGTCTTGATCGCCAAATTCGATCTTTCCGATTTTGCCTTCTTCGGGAACAATTGCCCTGCCTTCGAATCTGTATGCTGCCGCTTCGCCTTCTGCCGGCTCATGCCATACATTGAACGTAAAACTGTAAAGCGTTTCCCCATTATCGCTTTGCACAATATCGATGTCCGAAGTGCTCAGTTGATATTCGCGATCGCTAAAGCTATAGTAGAATGCCCCAATCCTGGAAAAATTCTCATAGCCGTTTTCGGTAAAATACTTTGCATAACTTTCTTCCATATAATCCATCAAGTCTGCATACTCAACAGACTCTAGAAAAGCGCTATACTCTTCTTCGCTCGGGTCCACCGGTTGCTTATCCGCCATAACGTTCCACAAATGCCTATAGGTTTCATCCGGCCCATTGAACTCTTGAGTAATAACCGCTCGAATCGCTTCTTCGCTTTTATCCATTTCATCATCATCTGGCTCCACGTTTTCAGCCGTTTCAGCAACTTCTTCATCCCCCGCGCCACCTTCAGTCGAACAGCCAGCCACTATCGCGCTAAGCAAAAGACCCAACACTCCATATAATAATAAAATCCTGCAACGACCTAGCTTGTCTGCCATCACCATTCCTCCATTTCTTTGAAATGAACCCAAGTACAAAAAGCTGATAGCTATTATACGGTCTCACTCTTGAAATGATTCACTTTTATTACAATTAAATGGAATGACAGCTTCCCCTCCCCAAACTTTCGGGTCAGTAAAATTTGTCCCTTTAAGTGCTATTTTGTAGATAATAGACGCCCCCCCAAACACCCTGTTAATAAAAGGTTATTGGGGGTTTTTAAATAAAGCTGTGCCAGCTTCCGATAATCCGGCAATATGTAAACCGAATCATTTTTTTCATTCAATTAATCATCTTCTTTTCACCCGACTTTTTATTCATCACAAACACGCCACTTAGAATGAGGAGCATCGCGCCCCAGTCGCTCAGCAAAATCAGTTCATTGGCTAAAAAAGCCCCTATCAATAGAGACACGACAGGTGGGATATACGTTGCAGTAGAGGCAACAACTGCCCCTAAATGCTTTACGATGACATAGTAGAGAATGTAGGCTAACCCAGTTCCGAGCAATCCCAGCCCAACTAAAACCCCAATCAAGGCGACACCATCCGACTGGATATTCTCAATTCCCTGTAAGTCGCCAAAGAAGCCAATGGCGATCATAGCGATCAGCATCTGATAACTGGTCAGTACTGCGGGTGGAATGTTCATGGGTGTTATATATTTCCTTGCATAAACAAAAGAAACACCAATACTGAGTGATCCCACTAACATATAGAAAATACCGCTGATATCTAGCCCTGCAGCCCCACTTTCCCACGGCCTTGCAATAATAATCACACCCATTAAGCCGATTCCAATACCAACTACTGCTTTTCTTGTGATTTTTTCTTCTTTTAACAGTACGAATGTTGCAATGGCGGAGAAAATTGGAATGGATCCGCTTAAAGCCCCTGCAATTCCCGACTCCAATAAAGCTGTTCCTTTAGCAAAACAGTAATAGTAAATGGTCGTTGCGAGAAAGGACATAATGAAAAAGTGGTGAATATTTTTTAGATGCGCAAGGTTAAATTGACCTTTGTATAGTGCATAGAGAAACACCGGGACAAAACCGGCGGCCACTCTTAAAAATACAATCTGTAACGGCGTAATCCACTCAGCTGCCCATTTCATAAACAGAAAATTAGTTCCCCATATCACGCCAATGGAAAGATAAGCCAAATAATAG
>NZ_CAXQGS010000054.1:0-49713 GCF_964223445.1 Cytobacillus sp. | reverse complement strand
CGGCATCGTCTTATTTTGAACTTTGAGGGAGAAGCAGCGGGTATTTCAGCGGATTCAATTATTGAAGCTTTGTTAAACGAAACTTCCTGGGGAACTAAGAGCTGATGAACAGCCATCATGCTCTTCTTGGAAAGCTTCAAAAACGAAAGATTGCTGCAAAGACAAGGAAAAGAGGATTTCATTCAGGGTCCAGGAAATCCCATAAATTCGGATCTTCCATGGAATTCTCTGATTTCAGGGCCTATCAGCCTGGTGACGATATTCGGCAAATAGATTGGAATGTCTATGGCAGAACACAAAAACATTATATTAAACGCTTCCTGGATGAGCAGGAGCTTTCTATTGCAGTTTACCTGGATGCAACGTCTTCAATGACAAAAATCCAGCAGAAATGGGAATATGCCAAAGCGCTGGCATCAGCTTTAAGCTTTATGGTGCTTTCAAGTGAAGACCGGCTTTTCTTTTCAGCAGTTTCTTCTGCAGGCGTACAGCCTATTAAAAGGAAAGGCTCTGTTTACAGCAGGCGAACGTTCATGGAAATCCAAAAAATTGAACCTGCAGCTCAGTCCACAAACTTTCTGGGCTGTCTGAACGAAACTCTTTCTAAATATCAGCAGCTTGCTGTAATAATAGCGGATGGCTTTGAGCCCCTTCAGGATTGGGAAAGCCTTTTTAGGAAGCTCAGGGGGTTAAAACAGGAGTTCTGGCTATTTCAGGTGCAGGCAGATGAAGAGCTTACTCCTGCATATTCTGGAGATATAAAGTTGATTGATAGTGAAATAGGGACTGCTGTAAATGTCAGCATGAGCCCTTCCATATTAGCTGAATATGAAAAGCGCCTAAAAGAACATAATGAACAGCTTGAGATTTTATGCAAACGGTATGGCGGCCAGTATATCTTTGCTCCGGAAACAAGAGATCTTCAGTCCGTTCTTTTCAGGGATCTGTATGCGAAGGGGCTGGTCAGGTGAGGACACAATGCAATTCTTAAATCCTATCTATTTTGTATTAGCCATTTTCATAGGGGCAGTTATCTTATTTTATTTCTTTCGGAAGCAGTACACTGAAAAGACCGTTTCATCCAATCTGCTCTGGGAGCAGGTGCTGAACGAATGGCAGGCTTCCCCTTGGCTGAAAAATCTTCAGCAGAATCTATTATTTTGGCTGCAATTATTGGCTCTGATCTTATTGATGCTGGCCCTTGTGCGCCCATTTTGGCTTGAAGATTCTTTAAAAGGAGAACATTTAATCATCATTATAGACCCATCCGCCTCTATGTCGGCTGAACACGGAGGAAAGAGCCGTTTTGAGATGGCAAAAGAGGAAATGCTTGACCTTGCCGGCAAACTTAATGGCCAGCAGGTAACCCTGATTAAAGCAGGAGAGAAAAATGAGATCCTATTAAGCCGTGAAGATGATCCAAATGCCATTCGCAGAACCATTGATGGGCTGAAACTTACTTATGAACATGAAAATATGGATAAAGCCATTCTTTTGGCAGGTTCCTTATCTTCTGGAAAAGACACAGCTCTTCATATTTTTTCAGATTCTGCTGTAAAGAATAATTTAATGGAGGAACTGGCTGGCCTATACACTGTTGCACATAATATCGGAGAGGGTGCAAGGAACGTCTCGCTGCAATCGTTTGGGACAGCTGCAGCTGGTGATGGTATCTCAGCCATTGCGGTGATAGAAAACCAGTCTTCCGAAAATATAGAAACAGGTTTTACCGTCCAATTTGAGGATGAAGTCTTGTTTGAACAAAACTTATCATTGAAAGCAAATGAACAAACAACCGTCCAAATTAAAAACCTGCCTGAAAAACCTTATTATGAGGCATCCGTTTCCATTAATGACGGCTACAGAGCAGATAATTTCACAGCCTCTATTTACACAGACCCAAAACCAAAGGTATACACAATGGGGGATGTAAATCCGTTTGCGGTGAAGGGCTTTCAAACCATAGGAGCCGAATTGCTGCAGACGGATCCAGCTGCTCTCAAAGGTTTTGAAATGAAGGGTGTGGTTGTAGCAGAAGGAAGCACATTATCGGAACTTCCAGAGCTGCCAATGATCTTTTTTAACACAGGTAAGGAAAAAACAAAACTAAAAGAGGCAATTTCGGGGGATGAGGATCCTTTATTTGAATATGCAGACTTTGAGCGTGTGTATATCAGTTCCGTTTCCGCTGCATTGAAAGGAGAATGGGAGACTGTTTTGAAAAGTGGAGACATTCCTTTAATACAGAGGGGAATGCAGAATGGACAGCCAATTATTATTGTCAATTTCGATCTATCTGACACAGACTGGCCGCTCCTGCCAGGTTTTCCGATCTTTTTGTATAACTCTTACCAGTGGTTATCCCAACAATCAGATTTCCTTGGATATTTCAGCGCCGGAGAAGAGAGATGGATAAATATTGGCAAAGGAAATGGAAGATGGGAGATTTTCAATAATAAAGACGAAAATCTCTACTCCCTTGATTTAAACCAAGAAAACTTTAAAGCTCCTGTGATTCCCGGAACTTACCAGGCGGTATCAGGAAATCAAATTTATTATTTTTCTGTCCTTCTGGATGAAAGGGAGAAAAATGCAGAAATAGAAGAATCTTTCATAGTGAATGACAAATCATCTGAAAAAAACAGCATGATCCAAAGGCCCAACGAAAGCCTCTGGTTCTGGCTGGCTTTAATTGCTTTTATCCTGATTGCTATCGAATGGGAGGTATATCGCCGTGGGCATCGAGGTTAAATATCCCTTCCTGTTTCTGTTCCTGATTCCTGCTGTCATTATGGTTTTTTTGTTTATTCGAAATCACAGAGGAAAAGGCAACGAAAAATTTTGGATTGCCAGTCTAAGACTGGTCATTTTCTCATTGTTGATTTTTGCACTAACCGTCCCGCAGGTCCTCCTTCCGGTTAAGGGGCAGACCGTCGTATATCTCGCAGACCGCTCTGCAAGCATCGGTTCAAATGATGAATCACTTGCCTGGATAGAAAACAGTGCCAGCAACAGGAAAAGTGAGGATCAATTTGCGGTGGCGGCTTTTGGCAAAAATGTAGTGCTTGAACAGAATTTGGGCAGGAACCGTGAAGCTATTACCGAATTTAACGGGAAAGCAGATGATTCTCAATCGAATCTGGAAGCAGGCCTGCAATTTGCCGCTTCACTCATTCCGAGGGATTCTTCTGGCAGAATTGTCTTGATGACGGACGGAAATGAAACGGCAGGCAAAAGCCTGGAGGCTGCCTCAGTTTTAAAGAATCGAAATATCCAGATTGACCATGTGCCATTAAGAACAGCAGCAGGTGACGATGTATCAATTTCAGAATTAAAGATGCCTCCATCACTTTATTTAGGAGAAGAGGCTCCGATTACAATAGAAGTTACCAGCAATATTGCCAAAGAAGCTGATATCAGATTATCTGTAAATCATAAAGAGGTTTTAAAGGAAAGCGTTCAAGTGAATGAAGGGAAAAATGTATATACCTTTACTCACAAGGCAGATACTGCAGGGTTAACGGTATATAAAGCAGAGATAGCTGCTGACCAGGACACCTTCTCTGAAAACAATACACTGCACTCGGTTGTTAATGTTAAGGGAACTCCTAAGGTCCTGATCGTACAAGGGAAGGACGCGGGTGATATTGCGAATCTGTTAAAAGGTTCCGGCCTGGAGACAGACACGGTTCTCCCAGAGAAGCTTCCAACCGTTCTCTCAGGGTATTTGCAATATCAGTCGATTATTTTTAATAATGTTCCTGCAACAGTTATCTCAGAGCATCAAATGACGCTGATGGAGAAGGCAGTTAAGGAATTCGGCACTGGTTTTATTATGTTCGGCGGTGAAGAAAGCTTCGGGCTGGGGGGCTATTTTAAAACTCCGATTGAGAAATTGCTGCCGGTGGATATGGATATCAAGGGCAAGAAAGAAATGCCTTCCTTAGGCCTGGTATTAGTTATGGACCGCTCTGGAAGCATGGCCGGTAATAAAATTGAATTGGCAAAAGAAGCGGCTGTCCGATCAGTGGAACTGCTGCGTGATGAAGATACACTCGGATTCATTGCATTTGATGACCGGCCATGGGAAATCCTTGAAACCGAGCCTCTCAAGGATAAAAAGAAGGCAATTGAAAAAATCAGATCTATAACTTCAGGCGGGGGGACAGAAATCTTTACTTCTCTGGAACAAGCCTACAGTGAGCTTGAAGAATTGCAGCTTCAGAGAAAGCATATTATTTTGCTGACAGATGGCCAATCTACCACAAATGGAGACTATGAGCTTTTAATCGAAGGCGGGAAAGAGAAAAATATCACTCTATCAACTGTTGCACTTGGTCAGGATGCTGATAGAGGGCTTCTTGAAGATCTTGCGGGAATGGGATCAGGGCGTTTTTATGATGTTACAGACTCTTCCGTCATTCCGAGCATTTTATCACGTGAAACCGTAATGGCTACGAGAACCTATATCGAAGACAATCCATTCTTTCCAAGTGTTCAGCCCTACCCGGACTGGTCCTCACTCTTTGAAAAAGGTGTTCCAGAAATGAATGCCTATATAGCTGCTACGGCCAAGCCGCGAGCACAGGTGCCGCTGTTAAGCGAAAAAGAGGATCCTGTACTTGCTGAATGGCAATACGGAATGGGGCGGGCAGCTGCCTTTACATCCGACTCCTCGGGCAAATGGTCAGGAGATTGGGCCAGATGGGAAAAGTGGCCATCATTTATTAATCAGCTTGTCACCAAAACCCTGCCGCAATATGAAAGTGAACCATACAGGGTTGCTGTTGAGAATAAGGATGGCAATACAGTGCTCAGCCTGGAGTCTGCGGCAAGCAGATCTTTGCCAATTGAGGCATCCATCGTATCGGAAACGGGCGATCAGATAGAAGCCAATATTAGGCTTACTGCTCCAGGTAAATATGAGGCGGCAATGCCTGAAAGTGCAGGAATGTATTTTTTAAATATTAAACAGACAGATCAAAATGGGAATATACAGGTTCATCAGACTGGTTTTACTATTCCCTATTCAGAAGAGTATTTGCAAAAGGGAACAAATAAAGAGCATTTGGAGACACTCTCAAAAATGACTGGCGGCAAGGAGCTGAAAAGCGGAGAAGAAGCTTTCCGACCGCTGAAAAAACCAGCCAGCACCAAACAGCCAATCAGCGAATGGCTGCTTCTCGCTGCATTCCTGATCTTTTTTTCAGAAATCGCTTTAAGGCGCTTTGGCTTAACTGCTATCGCTGCGGGAATTTTGAAGAAAAACAGAAATAAAAAGGAAAAGCCAGAGGCTCCTATTAAAATTCAAAACCTTAAAGCTTCCAGGGAAAAAAAATCTCCTTCCGTGCAGATGCCTGATAAACTTCAAGGGGGAACTTCTGTAAAAGAAACACCGGAAAAAACAAAAGAAAAGAAGAAACCAAACCGGCCAAAACCTCCAGCAGAATCCTCGCCGAAAGAAAGAGAAGAACGCATGAAAAGGCTGCTGGATGCAAAAAACAGGAAAAAGTAAGTGGGATTTTTCAATAACGTATGCTGGATTTAGAAAAGTATTATAGATCGCTGAGCTGATTGCAGCGGAGGGCACTTGACTCCTGCTCAGAGGCTCCCCGCGGAAAGCCAAGTGCCCCGTACTGAAATCAACGGGCTAAATTATAAAGTGAAAATAAAATGAATAATTAACCCTGTAAAGATATTTTCTTGACATGCTATGAACTTCTATGTAAACTTACTTTGTAAAGGCTTTTCACTTAACAAGGGGGAATAGGGAATGCTCGAAAAAACAACGAGGATGAACTACCTATATGATTTCTATCAATCGTTGTTAACTCCTAAGCAGAGAAGCTATATGTCCCTGTACTACCTGGATGATTTTTCGCTTGGAGAGATTGCCGAGGAATATGATGTTAGCCGGCAAGCGGTATATGACAACATTAAAAGAACAGAAGCAATGCTTGAAGAGTATGAAGAAAAGCTATTATTATTTCATAAATTTCAAGAGCGCAGCAAGCTGATTGCAGAAATAAAAGTGATGCTTCAGGAAGGCTCCCCTTCCCGAGAAGCATTGGAAGAAGCAGTGGCAGAGCTTGAGAAATTAGATTAGGAGGCGGCATATATGGCATTTGAAGGATTGGCCGACCGACTGCAAAATACAATTCAGAAGATCCGCGGAAAAGGCAAAATCAATGAAGCGGATGTAAAAGAAATGATGCGTGAAGTCCGTCTCGCCCTTTTGGAAGCGGACGTAAACTTCAAAGTCGTCAAAGAGTTTGTCAAAAAAGTCAGCGAACGTGCTGTCGGACAGGAAGTATTAAAGAGCCTGACGCCAGGACAGCAAGTCATTAAGGTTGTTAAAGAAGAATTAACGGAACTGATGGGCGGAGAGCAAAGCAAAATTGCTGTCTCCAATCGTCCCCCGACAGTCATTATGATGGTCGGTCTTCAGGGTGCCGGTAAAACGACTACAACCGGAAAGCTTGCAAACCTGCTCCGCAAAAAGTATAACCGCAATCCGATGCTTGTTGCTGCAGATATTTACCGCCCTGCGGCGATTAAACAGCTCGAAACACTTGGCAAACAGCTTAATATGCCGGTCTTCTCCCTTGGTGATCAAGTCAGTCCTGTTGAAATTGCAAAACAGGCAATCGCAAAGGCAAAAGAGGATCATCATGATTATGTTCTGATCGATACAGCAGGAAGGCTGCATGTGGATGAAGCCTTAATGGATGAGCTAAAGCAAATCAAAGAGCTTTCCAATCCAGATGAAATATTCCTTGTTGTCGATGCAATGACTGGTCAAGATGCGGTTAATGTAGCGCAAAGCTTCAATGATCTACTGGGTCTTACTGGGGTTGTCCTGACGAAGCTGGATGGCGATACTCGAGGCGGTGCGGCTCTATCCATTAGATCCGTGACGAACACGCCGATTAAATTCGTCGGTCTTGGGGAAAAACTGGATGCGCTTGAAGCGTTCCATCCAGAACGGATGGCGTCCCGTATATTAGGTATGGGAGATGTCCTATCCCTAATTGAAAAAGCACAGGCCAATGTGGATGAAGAAAAGGCAAAAGAGCTTGAGCAGAAGATGCGCACGGCTTCTTTCACATTCGATGATTTTTTGGATCAGCTTGGTCAGGTCCGCAGCATGGGACCGCTCGATGAGCTGCTGAAAATGATGCCTGGTGCAAACAAAATTAAAGGCTTGAATAATATCCAAATAGATGAGAAGCAAATCACTCATGTTGAAGCGATTATTAAATCGATGACGAAGGAAGAGAAAACTCATCCGGAAATCATCAATTCAAGCCGCCGCAAACGGATTGCCAAGGGAAGCGGAAGAACCGTTCCTGAAGTAAACCGTCTGCTGAAGCAATTTGAAGACATGAAAAAGATGATGAAGCAAATGGCTGGCATGCAGCAAAAAGGCAAGAAAAAAGGCGGATTTAAGCTTCCTTTTAACCCTTTTTAAGCTGTCAGTAAAGCTTTTCATAAGATGTAAAGAAAAAAACCTTTACAAACTAATTAACTATCTGATATTATACTATCTTGTGTGAAACTATTCGGAGGTGCTTTTTAAAATGGCAGTAAAAATTCGTTTAAAGCGTATGGGTGCTCACAAAAACCCTTTCTATCGTATTGTTGTAGCTGATTCTCGTTCTCCTCGTGACGGACGTTTCATTGAAACAGTAGGAACTTACAACCCGGTTGCTCAGCCGGCGATCGTTGAAATCAATGAAGAGTTGGCTCTTAAATGGCTTCAGACAGGTGCTAAGCCATCAGATACAGTACGCAACCTTTTCTCTAAGCAAGGCATTATGGAGAAATTCCATAACGCTAAAAACGGTAAGTAATTCATTATAAGATGAAAGAGCTTATCGAAACGATTGTTAAGCCCCTTGTTGATTTTCCGGAAGATGTTCAAGTGAATGTCCAAGAAGAGGATCAGCGCGTAACCTATCAGCTTTCCGTCAACAAGAATGACATGGGGAAAGTAATTGGGAAGCAAGGGCGCGTTGCGAAAGCAATACGGACCGTTGTCTATGCAGCAGGTTCATCAGAACAAAAGAAGATCTTTTTAGAGATCATCGAATAATTATCCTGCACTGAGCAGGGTATTACCAAAAAAGGAGGGGCTTCCCCTCCTTTTTTTACAATCTAAAAAAATAAACATCGCCAACTAAGAATTTGACAGCAGTCAGTAAAGCCGTTTTTTAATCGGATCAATTTGGGAGGCGCTGTACATGAACATTATTCAATCGGTTACAGTTAAGCAGGTGCTGACAGAAAACAGCAAGAACGAACTGCTGGAAGGCTATATTGCCCAAAAAAAACAGCTGCAAAAAGAAAGTGATCAGTTGAGGTTTGAACTGAAAAAACAGGAAAAAACCAAAAAACTGCATCCGGCCAGTCTAAAAAAGCATTTTGAAAAGGAAATTCAAATGAGGCAGGAAAAAGTCCAGCTGCTCGATTTTCAAATAGAACAATTACATATGCTACCATTAGGAAGTGAATTAAAGGAAAAAGAAGTCCAGGCGATTATTGAGGTTCAAAAGGGTACCCGCTGGGAAGACATAGAAAAAGGGAAAACAATCATCATAAGAGATGGAATTGTTGATGAAATTCGCTAGAGGTGATAGTTAATGCAGAAATGGTTCAATGTAGGAAAAATCGTGAACACCCATGGCATTAAAGGAGAAGCAAGAGTCATCTCCAAGACAGACTTTGCAGAAGAAAGGTATAAGCCGGGAAATAAACTTTATTTGTTCATGCCTGACACAAAGGGTGATCCAATTGAGCTGACAGTGAAATCTCACCGTACCCATAAATCCTTCGATCTGCTTACCTTTGAAGGATACGAAAATATTAATGGGATTGAAAAAATGAAGGGCGGCATCCTGAAAATTTCAGAAGATCAGTTAGGCAATCTGGAAGAAGATGAATTTTACTACCATGAAATCATAGGGTGTACAGTTGAAACGCTTGATGGTGAAGAAGTAGGTAAAATCAAGGAAATTCTTTCTCCTGGAGCAAATGATGTTTGGGTAATCAAAGCAAAAGGCGGGAAGGTTATTCTGATTCCGTATATTGCAGATGTTGTCAAGGAAGTTAATGTAGAAGACAAACTTGTGAAAATAAATGCGATAGAAGGATTGCTTTCATGATGAATATTGATGTGCTCACGCTGTTTCCTGAAATGTTTGAAGGAGTTTTTGGGCATTCCATTTTAAAAAAAGCAGCTGAAAATGAAGCAGTGAAATACAATGTGGTCAACTTTAGGGAATACGCCGACAATAAACACAAAACGGTAGATGATTATCCATATGGCGGAGGGGCAGGAATGGTTTTGAAACCGCAGCCCATATTTGATGCTGTAGATGATCTTCGCAGTAAAAGCGGGGCATCTCCGAGGGTTATTCTTCTGTGTCCTCAAGGAGAACGCTTTACACAGAAGAAAGCTGAAGAGCTTGCAAAAATGGATCACCTGATTTTTGTTTGCGGCCATTATGAGGGGTATGATGAAAGAATACGGGAACATGTGGTAACCGATGAAATTTCGATTGGTGATTTTGTGCTTACTGGAGGAGAGCTCGGAGCCATGGTCGTAATCGACAGTGTGGTCCGTTTGCTGCCTGGAGTATTGGGCAACGAAGAATCACATATGAAAGACTCTTTCAGCACAGGTTTTCTTGAACACCCTCATTATACCCGTCCGGCGGATTTCAGGGGAATTAAAGTGCCGGATGTCCTCATGTCAGGGAATCATCGCCTTATCGATGAGTGGCGAGCCAAAGAATCCTTGAGAAGGACGTATGTAAGGCGTCCTGATCTTCTTGAGCACTCTGAATTAACAAAAGAACAGCAAAAATGGCTGGAAGAAATAAAAAAAGAAGATAAATAACATTGAAGTTGCCGTCCAAGTATGGTATGATACTTTTTGTGACTTAGGCTGAACCTGTTCAGTTTACGTCTGATAAAGATGTTCCGCTGCAAACATATAGGTTGTGCATGAGCGTCTGCTGAGAGGAGTTGAAAACGATGCAAAAATTAATTGAAGAAATCACAAAAGAACAGCTTCGTACGGACCTTCCGTCTTTCCGTCCTGGTGATACTGTACGTGTACACGTAAGTATTGTTGAGGGAACTCGTGAGCGTGTTCAGGTATACGAAGGTGTTGTGATTAAGCGTCGTGGTGGTGGAATCAGCGAAACTTTCACAGTTCGTAAGATTTCTTACGGTGTAGGCGTTGAGCGTACATTCCCTGTACACACACCTAAGATTGCGAAGCTTGAAGTTATCCGCCGCGGTAAAGTCCGCCGTGCGAAACTTTACTACCTGCGTAACCTTCGCGGTAAAAAAGCTCGTATCAAAGAAATTCGATAATAAAGAAAAGAAGGAGCTTGATAATCAAGCTCCTTTTTCTTTCATGAAGCAGAATGCAAATAATATTACATAAATGTTAAATAATATATAAATGAGATTCCCATCGTGTTTATTAAGATGAATTTTTGTACAATAAACAATAGAAATCACTTACTGCGGTACATGCAGGGATATAAGCATAATTTTTGACGGAAGAATGGTGGGGAAGGCTATGGCAAAAAAGAAAAATGAATTGTGGGAATGGACAAAAGCTCTTGTAATTGCAGTCCTGTTAGCGGCAGTCATCAGATATTTTTTATTTGCGCCGATTGTGGTTGACGGCTTATCCATGATGCCAACATTGCATGATCAGGATCGGATGATTGTTAATAAGTTCAGCTATAAGATTGGAGAGCCGGAGCGCTTCGACATCATTGTATTCCATGCACCGGAAAACAAAGATTACATCAAAAGAGTAATAGGTCTTCCAGGAGATAAGATTGAATATAAAGATGATACTCTTTATGTAAATGGAAAAGCTTATGAAGAGCCATACCTGGATGAATATAAGAAGCAGGTAATTGACGGTCCGCTGACGGAGCCGTTTACTTTAAAAGAAAAGATAGGACAGGAAACAGTGCCAGAAGGCCACTTGTTTGTAATGGGTGACAACCGCCGCTTCAGCAAGGACAGCCGTCACATTGGCCCTGTTGCTATGGAAGAAGTCCTTGGCGATGCCGGAGTAATATATTGGCCTATAGAGGACATTCGAATCGTTGATTGATTCTTCCTATTGTAAATACATATTGGATGGAGGTGGCCAGCTGTGACGATACAGTGGTTTCCCGGCCATATGGCGAAAGCCCGCAGGCAGGTTACAGAAAAATTAAAACTGGTCGATATCATCTTTGAGCTCGTTGATGCAAGGATTCCTTATTCATCACGGAATCCGATGATAGATGAAATTATTCAGCACAAACCCCGGCTTGTTTTATTGAATAAAGCTGACATGGCTGATAAAGAAGCGACAAGAAAGTGGATCAAACATTTTGAAAATAAGGGCATAAAAGCGCTTGCGATAAACTCACAGGCGGGACAAGGCATGAAGGAAATAGTCTCCTCGTCTCAGGGAATTCTTCAGGAAAAGTTCGATCGAATGAAAGCGAAGGGTGTTAAGCCAAGAGCAATCCGGGCAATGATTGTAGGTATTCCAAACGCAGGAAAGTCTACCCTTATCAATCGCCTGGCCAAAAAGAATATAGCCAGGACAGGAAATACTCCCGGCGTTACGAAAGCCCAGCAATGGATTAAGGTAGGGAAAGAGCTGGAGCTTCTCGATACCCCTGGAATCCTATGGCCTAAATTTGAAGATCAGGAAGTAGGTCTTAAGCTTGCTCTGACTGGAGCAATAAAAGATACTATATTAAATCTTCAGGATGTTGCAGTATATGCCCTCCGCTTTCTCGGCGACAAATATCCAGATCGCCTGAATGAGCGATATCAGCTTGATGAAATCCCGGAAGATATTGTTGAAGTATTTGATAAAATTGGCAGGCTGCGCGGCTGTCTGATGGGCGGCGCAGAAATTGATTATGATAAGGTAACAGAGCTCGTAATCAGAGAATTCCGTGCTGAAAAATTGGGGCCAATCACTTTGGAACTGCCTGAAGAAATGGCTGTTCGGGGTGAAGCTGAATAATTTAGATGAAGACCTTCTGTCCACAGGAGGCCTTTATTTTTTTGAAAAAATGCCGATACATACCATAGATTGAAAAGGAGAAGGCCATGGAAAAGTTAACTATCCGCCAAATAGAAGAAAAGATCAAAACAATTAAATTAGAGGATGACCCCTTCCTTCACTCTATAAAACACGATGACAGAAAAGGCGTACAGCAGCTTTTAGCAAAATGGAATTCCCGAAAGCTGCAGCAAAAGAAGATATTTGAAAAGCATATAGAAATGACCCGGTATGAAGTTCGGTACAGGAGCCAGGGTTTTCAGTTTATTGCCGGAATTGATGAAGTAGGCAGGGGGCCTCTTGCAGGGCCAGTGGTAGCTGCAGCAGTTATTTTGCCTGAAGACTTCTGCCTGCCGGGTTTAGATGATTCAAAAAAAGTGCCTGAGAGGAGAAGAGAAGAATTTTTTGAGACAATTAAGGCTAAGGCTGAAGCAGTCAGCATTGGAATCATTGAGCCTGAAGAAATTGACCGCATCAATATATTTGAAGCGACTAAAAAAGCAATGTTATCAGCAATTGAAGGGCTGAACCCAAAACCAGACTTCCTGCTGGTAGATGCCGTAAAACTTTTAACGCCTTACCCAATGGAAGCAATCATTAAGGGAGATGGCAAAAGCATATCGATTGCAGCGGCCTCTATCATAGCTAAAGTCACGCGAGACAGAATGATGGCTGAAATAGGTGCAGAGTTTCCCCAGTATGGATTCGAGAAAAATATGGGCTATGGGACGAAAGAGCATCTTGAAGCCATAACAAATCATGGAATTTCTTCTTATCATCGAAAGAGCTTTGCGCCAATAAAAGATCTTATTAGTGAAATAGAATAGAAGGTGAAGGCATGAAGCCGTCTGATATTATCCAAAGAATAATAAGGAATGACCAGAACAATGCAGTAAAAACAGCTGCATTTAGGCCTGGGCAAATTGTCAGCGGAAGAATAGTTAAGCTATTTCCAAACCAGAGGGCAGAGGTGCACATCGGGTCTCATAAGGTGATTGCGCAGCTTGAAACCCCTTTGTCAGCCAACAGCAGATATTGGTTTAAAGTTGAGCCAGATGAAGGAATGCTGCGCTTAAAGGTAATGGAATCAGCAAACAGACCAGGTACGTCAGCTCCGGCTGAAAGCCTTCTAAGCCAGCTTGGAATGCAGTTATCCAGAGAAAATAAAATGCTAATTCAATTTTTTCTTAAAGAACAGCTTCCAATAACAGCTGAAACTTTAAAAATGGCATCTGAATGGATCAAGGAAAGCCAATCTGCTGAAGATGGCCTGAGGACAGTAAAAGAGCTGATTGTAAGGCAGCTTCCTTTATCAAAGAATATTTTTTTAGCGCTATCCTCAGTCTTGCATGGTGATACTCTTTCTTCGCTTATGGGAGAATTACAGGAAGAGTTAAGAGATGCTGATTTATCACCCAAAGGGCAGCGATTATATTCGCTCCTTGGGGATCTGATAACGACTTCAAGAGAAAAACTGGGCCAGCAGGCGATATTCCGATTGTTTTCTGAGTGGCTGGATACAAAAAACCTGGCAAGTTCACACACTGCTTTCCAGCTCCTGAAAGTATTGGGGCTGATGCCGGGTGAAGCAGATGAGGATGCGGCTCTAAAGCAGCTTACGGAAGGAAGCCTCCAAAATAAACCGATTAGTCATGTCCTGACAGAACTTCTGAAAGCAAACGAATCGGAAAACAGGCAGGAATTTATATTGAACTTTGCCAAGCTCAATGGGATTATTTCACAAAGATCGGAAAGCATTGGACAAGCTCAAACATTAGAAACCTTATTCAATGATATTCGAAATGGAAAGATTTCTTTTCCTGCAGAAAAGAATCTGCTTAACGCCCTTTTCAAATCAGCTCTTTCTCACACATTAAACGCTGATTTGGGCCAATTATTGTCAGGTGAACCTGAGTTTAAGCAGGCTGCTGTTCAGGCGGGGATATTACTGGCCGGTGAGAAACCTTCGGCAGCAGCGGCTCTCACTCTGCTGGAAAAGACAATGCTGGATGAACTGAAAAATATCATGCGAACAGAGTTGAATTTCACATATGACCAGGGGAATATTCAAAGTGAATTGAAGAGAATAATCAGAACATTGGGGCTTTCTCATGAACATGACGTTCTAAATTTAATAAAACATCACGATGAGGAAGCCGCCGAAAAGCTGGACACCCTTAAACCGCTCCTAATGGGCCTCTTAAATGAAGAAACATCACATTCAGCTAAAGATGCAGCCGAACGGCTACTGCATAAATTAACCGGCTTTCAGGCTCTCTCACAGGAATCTGGCCCCTTGCAGCACTATATCTTTCAGCTGCCGGTTTCCTTATGGGGGAAGATCACCGATTTGACAATGCAATGGAGCGGCAGGAAAACGGAAATGGGAAAAATTGATCCCAGCCATTGCCGGGTAATATTTTATTTGAATTTGGAACATCTAAATGAAACGATTGTCGATCTTCAAGTCCAAAATAGAATCATAAATATTTCAGTTATTAATGAGAACAAAGAAATAAAGGACTTAACAGCTCCATTTGCCGCTGACTTAAAAGAAAATCTTTTGAAAATAAATTATAAGCTGTCCTCAGTTTCCTTCCAAAAGCCGGAGTCTGCGGGAGATACACTTTTGGCAAGGGAAACAATGACATCGATTGTGCAATCAAATCAATTCAGCGGAGTAGATATAAGGATATGAAAAAAGATCATGATAGACAAAGGAAAGAAGCGATAGCATTAACCTATGATCCTGTGAATCAGGTTGCTCCAAAAATATCTGCAAAAGGAAAGGGACTGGTTGCTGAGAATATCCTTGCAAAAGCTAAGGAACATGATATTCCGGTTCAGGAAGATCCGGCCCTTGTGGAGCTTCTGGGCAAGCTTAATATCAATGAGGGAATACCAGAAGAACTTTATCAGGCTGTTGCTGAGGTGTTTGCTTTCATCTACAGGGCTGATCAGGAAGCTGGGAATAAGGAAATTAAAAAATAATCTATTCTGGTAAACCAATATGGTTCTTTCTCATCAAATCATTTCGAAGGGGAGAGAGCGGGATTTTACTTGAGTCTAATAGAAAAGAAAACTGTCGAAAAGGCGGTTTTTCTTTATTTTAAAAAAATGTTTTTATAATAAATAATGTTCAAAACAGGTATTATGACTGGGTTTCTGCACTTTTTAATATTTTTAATTTTTAAAGAAATATAATATTTTAGAGTAAATGGTAGACAAGGGGTTTTTCATTTAATAAAATGAAAGCGCAGTCTATTTTTTTGAAGAGTTAGATAGGAGGATGGGAAATGAATATACATGAGTATCAAGGTAAAGAAGTCCTCAGACAATACGGGGTATCAGTTCCGAACGGAAAAGTGGCATTTACAGTAGAAGAAGCTGTTGAAGCTGCTAAAGAACTTGGCACTGAGGTATGTGTGGTTAAGGCACAAATCCACGCCGGAGGACGCGGTAAAGCTGGCGGTGTAAAAGTTGCCAAAAATCTTGATGAAGTTCGTACATATGCAGGTGAAATCCTGGGGAAAACACTTGTTACACATCAAACAGGCCCGGAAGGCAAGGAAGTAAAGCGTTTACTGATTGAAGAGGGCTGTGACATTAAGAAGGAATACTATGTTGGTCTAGTATTGGACCGCGCAACATCACGCGTAGTTTTAATGGCTTCTGAAGAGGGCGGCACAGAAATCGAAGAAGTGGCAGAACAGACGCCTGAAAAAATCTTCAAGGAAGAAATCGATCCTGTACTTGGATTAACAGCATTCCAGGCGCGCAGAATCGCTTTTAATATCAATATCCCGTCAAAACTTGTCGGACAAGCAGTTAAATTCATGATGGGCTTATATAGAGCTTATATTGAAAAAGATTGCTCCATCGCTGAAATCAATCCATTAGTAGTAACTGGTGACGGCAAGGTAATGGCTCTGGATGCAAAGCTGAACTTTGATTCAAATGCTCTTTACCGTCAAAAAGATATCATGGCTCTTCGTGACCTTGAAGAAGAGGATGCAAAGGAAATCGAAGCATCAAAATACGACTTAAGCTATATTTCTCTAGATGGCAACATCGGCTGCATGGTTAACGGTGCGGGATTGGCGATGGCTACTATGGATATCGTTAAGCACTATGGGGGAGACCCGGCCAACTTCCTTGATGTTGGGGGCGGAGCTACAGCTGAGAAGGTTACTGAAGCTTTCAAAATCATCCTTTCTGATAAAAATGTAAAAGGTATTTTTGTTAATATCTTTGGCGGAATTATGAAGTGCGACGTCATCGCCACTGGTGTAGTGGAAGCAGCGAAGCAAGTAGGCTTGAATGTGCCTTTAGTTGTACGTTTGGAAGGTACGAATGTTGAATTGGGCAAAAAGATCCTTGCTGAATCCGATATCGATATCATCGCAGCTGAATCAATGGCTGACGGCGCACAGAAAATCGTTTCTTTAGTAGGCTAAGAATCAAAATTGAGCGGCCGTTCAGTGCCAATGTAATTTAGCGGATTCCTAATGGCATTTTGCCTGAAAGTTTTATGCTGAAGCCTTTTGAGCGCAGGATGGCACTCTTTAGACCAGAAAGGAGAATTAACGTGAGCGTATTTATTAATAAAGATACTAAAGTTATAGTTCAAGGGATTACTGGTTCAACAGCCCTTTTCCATACAAAGCAAATGCTTGAATACGGAACGCAAATTGTCGGCGGTGTAACTCCGGGTAAAGGCGGTACTGAAGTAGAAGGGGTTCCTGTCTTCAATACTGTGGAGGAAGCCGTTAAGGCGACAGGTGCCAATGCCTCCGTTATCTATGTTCCAGCTCCATTTGCTGCAGATGCTATTCTTGAGGCGGTAGATGCAGAATTGGATCTTGCCATTTGCATCACTGAGCATATTCCTGTATTGGATATGGTTAAAGTTAAGCGTTATATGGAAGGCAAAAAGACTCGCCTTGTAGGTCCTAACTGCCCTGGTGTTATTACTCCTGATGAGTGTAAGATCGGCATTATGCCTGGATATATCCATACTAAAGGTCATGTAGGGGTTGTTTCCCGTTCTGGAACATTGACTTATGAAGCGGTACACCAGCTTTCACAGGCTGGAATCGGCCAGTCTACTGCTGTTGGAATCGGCGGAGACCCGGTAAACGGAACTAACTTCATCGATGTATTAAAAGCATTTAATGAAGATCCAGAAACGTATGCTGTAATCATGATTGGTGAAATCGGCGGAACAGCTGAAGAAGAAGCTGCAGAGTGGGTTAAAGCAAACATGACTAAGCCTGTTGTAGGCTTTATCGGCGGACGCACTGCACCTCCAGGAAAGCGTATGGGCCATGCCGGCGCCATTATTTCAGGAGGCAAAGGAACAGCTGATGAAAAAATCCGTGTAATGAATGAATGCGGTATTCAGGTAGCAGATACTCCATCCGTAATGGGTGAAACCCTGATAAAGGTTTTAAAAGAAAAAGGCCTTTATGATCAGTGTAAAACTCATTAATCTTAATTGATTGACTTAAGAGTAGTCCCTCTTTTTGAGGGGCTATTTCTGCATTGTGAAAAACGGCTATCCCCGCCCATACCCCGCTTTTTAAAAAATTCAGGAGGCTCCCCATGAATGAATTTAATATGAGGCTCATCCATCTCCATCATTGCAGAGGAATGAGCTGGAAGATGATTTATTACATTCTGAAGAAAGATCCCCAATTGAAATTTATGTATAATGATGCAATGCGCCGAATGATGCCCCAGATTTTCACCACTCTAGATTCACTTTCCAATGCACTCCAAGACCTTCATTCCGATCGAATCCAGAAACAAATCCGCCAATACTCAACAAATGGCATTAGAACCATAACTATTTTTGATGAGGAATATCCAAGGCTATTAAAAGAAACGTACCAGCCGCCATGGGTTATTTATGCGAAAGGTGATATCGGTCTTCTGAATAGAGGAACTAACCTCGCCGTTGTCGGATCCAGACAGGCAACAGAGTATGGAGAAAAAGCCATTCAATACATGGTTCCCAAGCTTATTGAAAAAGGGATTATTATTGTAAGCGGACTGGCGGCTGGCATTGATGCCATTGCGCATAAGGAAGCAATCAAAAATAAAGGAAAAACAATTGGTGTCATAGCTGGCGGACTGTTCCATATTTATCCCCAGGCTAATCGAAAGCTGGCATATGAAATGATGAAAAATCAGCTGGTTATTTCTGAATATCCGCCAGACACTAGACCCTCAAGATGGCATTTTCCAATAAGAAACCGAATCATCAGCGGCATTAGCAGAGGCACACTGATAATCCAGGCAAAAAGCAAAAGCGGCTCCCTTATCACAGCTAATTATGCAGTTCAGGAAGGAAGAGATGTCTTTGCAGTTCCCGGAAATATATTTAGCCCGTTTTCAGGGGGCACTAATGAATTAATTCAGCAAGGCGCCAAACTGGTAAAATCAGCTGAAGATATTTTAGAAGAGTTCCTTTACTGATCAGTCAATGAAATAGGAGCCTTGATATTAATTAAGTGCTCCTTTTCTTATATCAGCCATAATAATTGTGTTAATTTAAAGGATTTTTTATAAAAAGGTTGAAATTCTATTAAAACTGTTATACATTTTGCAACAGGTATTATGGAAAGAAAAAGACTGCTTCTTTATACATTTTAGAATTTTTTCTTGGAAACGGTTGCGGAAATATTCCTCTTAAGTTTGACAAACTTGAATAGAATGTAGAATAATAATGAATATTTCAATACGCAGGCAGTAAAGCTGATGATAACAGCAAGCTGATGAAGAATAATTCTAATTAATTCAAGTATGCTAAAAAGACACTTAAACCGCTCCTCAGGATATAAATATCCAACCAGAGGCTGTTTTATTGGTTATTGATAAATGAAAGCAGGCAAGTATAGCATGGCAACAAATACTGCATTTCAAGATTGATTTTGCCTGAATGTTTAAAAATCCCTCTCAAGGAGGACTATTGATGTCAGAGTTTCTTGTAATCGTTGAGTCACCTGCAAAGGCAAAAACGATTGAGCGTTATTTAGGAAAAAAATATAAAGTTAGAGCTTCCATGGGACATGTCAGGGATCTTCCTAAAAGCCAAATGGGCATAGATGTGGAAAATAATTTTGAACCAAAATACATAACCATTCGTGGAAAGGGCCCTGTTTTAAAGGAACTTAAGTCAGCGGCCAAAAAAGCCAAGAAAATTTATCTCGCGGCTGACCCCGACAGAGAAGGGGAAGCAATTGCCTGGCATTTGGCACATAGCCTGGACATGGATATTACATCGGATTGCCGGGTTGTTTTTAATGAAATTACGAAAGACGCCATTAAAGAATCTTTTAAGCATCCAAGGCCAATCAACATGGATCTTGTTGATGCCCAGCAGGCAAGACGGATGCTTGACCGTTTAGTCGGTTATAATATCAGTCCCTTATTATGGAAGAAAGTGAAAAAAGGATTAAGTGCTGGCAGAGTACAGTCTGTTGCAGTCCGTTTGATTATCGACCGCGAAAAGGAAATTAAGGACTTTATACCAGAAGAATACTGGTCCATTGATGGAGAGTTCCTAAAAGGAAAAACAGCCTTCGATGCAGCTTTTTACGGGCTGGAGAATGAAAAAGTGGAATTGAAGTCTGAAAGCGATGTTCAAAATATATTGAGTAAAATGAAGGGCAATAAATTCAAGGTGGTATCGGTTACCAAGAAGGAAAGAAAGCGGAATCCCGCCGCCCCTTTTACTACGTCCTCACTTCAGCAGGAAGCTGCAAGGAAATTAAATTTCCGCGCCAAGAAAACAATGATGCTTGCACAGCAGCTTTACGAGGGGATTGACCTAGGCAAAGAAGGAACTGTCGGATTAATTACCTATATGAGAACTGATTCAACACGCATATCTGAAATTGCGCAAAATGAAGCAGCAGATTATATTCAAAACTCTTACGGGAAAGAATTCCTGCAGGGTGAAAAGAAAAAAGAAAAGAAAAACAACAATGCTCAGGATGCTCATGAGGCCATCCGCCCGACGAGTACATTAAGGTCGCCTGCAAGTTTAAAAGAATACTTGTCGCGTGATCAGCTTCGATTATACAGGCTCATTTGGGAACGATTTGTTGCAAGCCAGATGGCCCCAGCCGTTATGGATACGATGAGTGTGGATTTAAAGAATGGAGAAGTGATTTTCCGTGCAACAGGGTCAAAAGTGAAGTTCCCTGGATTCATGAAGGTCTATGTTGAAGGCACAGATGATCAGTCAGAGGAAAAAGATAATATGCTCCCAGACCTTAAGGAAGGGGATGAAGTCCTTAAAAAAGACATCGAACCCAAACAGCACTTCACACAGCCTCCTCCAAGGTATACTGAGGCAAGACTCGTAAAAACACTCGAAGAACAGGGGATTGGGCGGCCATCCACTTTTGCTCCGACTCTTGATACAATTCAAAAACGTGGTTATGTTGCTCTGGACAATAAACGTTTCGTTCCGACTGAACTGGGGGAAATTGTTCTTGAGCTAATCATGGAATTTTTCCCTGAAATCCTTGATATCGAGTTTACTGCAAAGATGGAAAAAGACCTGGACTATGTTGAAGAAGGCAAAGTTAACTGGGTGCAGATCATTGATGAATTCTATAAAGATTTTGAAAAGCATCTTGAAATTGCGGAAAAAGAGATGCAGGAAGTCGAAATTAAGGATGAACCTGCAGGTGAGGATTGTGAGCAATGCGGAAATCCAATGGTGTTCAAGATGGGGCGCTATGGAAAATTCATGGCATGCAGTAATTTCCCTGATTGCCGCAATACCAAGCCGATTGTAAAGGATATAGGTGTGAAGTGTCCGAAGTGCAAAGAAGGAAATATAATAGAAAGAAAAAGCAAAAAACGCCGGATTTTCTATGGTTGTGATAGATTCCCTGAATGTGACTTTATTTCATGGGATAAGCCGCTGCCAAGAAGCTGTCCAAAATGTGATAACCTTCTAGTTGAGAAAAAACTCAAAAAAGGTGTCCAGGTTCAGTGTGTTGAATGCGACTATAAGGAAGAAAAGCAAAGTTAAGGGTGGGCTTAAATGCTCACTCTTTTCTATTGAGGGATGAGCATCCAGATTACTTCCAGCCCGATTTCTTTCTTTCATATATCCCAAGGTAATTCAGCTGCAATTCGTTCATGAAACTTTTTTATTTTTAAATCGTATTGTAAAATGGCAAAATGAATAAGAACAGGGTAAAGTAAGAGAGACTGTTTTTAAAAATACTAATTAATCAGGACATTGTCATCATAAGTATATATGGAGGTTCATTTAATGAGAGATACAGCAGTAAATGTAATAGGAGCGGGATTGGCAGGCAGTGAGGCCGCGTGGCAGCTGGCCAGCAGGGGCATAAAAGTAAAGCTTTATGAAATGAGGCCAGTAAGGCAGACTCCTGCCCATCACACAGATAAATTTGCGGAACTTGTCTGCAGCAACTCACTGCGTGCAAATACCTTAACAAATGCAGTAGGGGTATTAAAAGAAGAAATGCGGAAGCTGAATTCTGTTATCATCCATTCAGCTGACAGCAGTGCCGTTCCTGCTGGCGGAGCCTTGGCGGTTGACCGCCATGATTTTGCCGCTCGTGTAACGGAACAAGTCAAAAACCATCCGAATGTAACGGTAATCAACGAAGAAGTGACAGGTATTCCGGAAGGGCCAACAGTGATTGCTACTGGACCGCTGACAAGTGAAGCACTTTCAGGAAAATTAAAAGAGCTGTCCGGAGAAGATTATTTATATTTTTATGATGCTGCTGCTCCAATTTTAGAAAAAGACTCAATCGATATGAATAAAGTTTATTTGAAATCACGATATGATAAGGGAGAAGCGGCATATTTGAATTGCCCTATGACAGAAGCAGAATTTGATCGTTTTTATGAGGCTCTTACCATGGCCGAAACAGTTCCATTAAAGGAATTTGAAAAGGAAATCTTTTTCGAGGGCTGTATGCCAATAGAGGTGATGGCAAATAGAGGAAAGAAAACAATGCTTTTTGGCCCGATGAAGCCGGTTGGTTTAGAAGATCCGAAAACAGGAAAAAGGCCATATGCAGTTGTTCAGCTTCGACAGGATGATGCCGCCGGAACACTTTATAATATTGTAGGTTTTCAAACTCATTTGAAATGGGGGCCGCAAAAAGAAGTAATCCGCTTGATTCCAGGTCTCGAAAATGCTGAAATAGTAAGGTATGGCGTTATGCACCGGAATACATTTATCAACTCTCCAAAAGTCCTGCGCGCAACATATCAGTTCAAGAACCGGGATGATTTATTCTTTGCAGGGCAAATGACAGGGGTTGAAGGGTATGTCGAATCTGCTGCCAGCGGACTTGTGGCAGGCATCAATGCTGCAAGACTTGTTAAAGGAGAAGATCCTATAGAGTTTCCTCATGAGACTGCGATTGGAAGCATGGCGCGTTATATTACTACAGCTAACCCGAAAAGTTTCCAGCCTATGAACGCTAATTTTGGTTTATTTCCTGAACTTCCTGAAAAAATCAGAGGGAAAAAAGAAAGAAATGAAAAACATGCGGAAAGAGCATTAGGAACAATTCAGAACTTTGTGAAAAATTTGTAAATTATGTTGCGTTGGGCTGCTTAGTTGTGATACTATTTAGTAGCCCTTGCGAGGTGAACATTTAATGTCTGAAAATGTGAACGTTTCTTTAAAGTTGTTTATTGAATATTTACAAATTGAGAAAAATTATTCACAATATACAATTGAGCATTACCAGCATGATATTAGTGAATTTTTTATGTTCATGTCTGAACAAGCCATTGCAGATATAACAAAAGTCGAGTATCAGGATGTCAGGATATATCTTACTGATCTATACGATAAAAAGATGTCCCGTAAGTCTGTTGCCAGGAAAATATCAAGCTTAAGGAGCTTTTTTAAATTTTTGCTCAGAGAAGAGAAAGTGGCTGAAAATCCTTTTGCACTTGTTTCCATTCCGAAAGCGCAGAAAAAGCTGCCGGAATTTTTCTATGAGGAGGAAATGAAGCAGCTTTTCGATGCTTGTGAAACAAGTACTCCTCTAGGGCAAAGAAATAAAGCACTTCTTGAACTATTGTATGCAACCGGCATCCGCGTCAGCGAGTGCAGCCAAATTCGCTTAAAAGACCTGGATATGTATTTATCAACGGTTCTTGTCCGCGGCAAGGGCAGTAAAGAGAGGTATGTCCCTTTCGGAAGCTTTGCCCAGGACGCACTTGACACATACATAAACCATGGACGTAAAGAATTGCTTTCTAATGGGAACGTGCAGGATAATTTGTTTCTGAATGCCCGAGGCGGTCCGCTTACAGCAAGGGGAATCAGGACTATACTGAATAAGATCATCGAAAGATCATCCTTATCAGGCAAAATCCATCCCCATATGCTTCGTCACACATTTGCGACGCATTTAATGGCAAATGGGGCTGATATGAGGACAGTTCAGGAATTACTTGGACACGCATTTCTATCTTCAACCCAGGTGTATACACATGTTACGAATGAATACCTGAAAAAAACTTATATGGCCCATCATCCGCGGGCTTAGCAGCAGAATTTAATTACCCGATAGTCTGCAGAAAAATCAAAGGCAATATGCTCCAAAGGAGGAGTCTTTCATGTCCGAATTTCATGCTACAACAATATTTGCTGTGCATCATAATGGAGAATGTGCAATGTCTGGCGACGGCCAGGTTACCTTTGGAAACGCAGTTGTGATGAAACACACTGCAAGAAAAGTCAGAAAGCTATTTAATGGTAAGGTGCTGGCTGGATTTGCAGGCTCAGTAGCCGATGCATTTACGTTATTCGAAATGTTTGAAGGAAAGCTTGAAGAGTATAATGGAAACCTTGAGAGAGCAGCTGTTGAGCTTGCAAAAGAGTGGAGAAGCGATAAGGTTTTGCGCAAACTCGAAGCAATGCTTATTGTTATGAATACCGACAGTCTGCTGCTTATCTCTGGTACAGGTGAAGTTATTGAGCCGGATGATGGAATTCTGGCTATTGGATCAGGTGGCAACTATGCTCTTGCAGCTGGACGATCTTTAAAGAGATTTGCAGGCGAGCACTTATCAGCAAGAGAAATTGCGAAGGCCTCGCTTGAAATGGCTGCGGAAATATGTGTATATACAAACCACAACATCATTGTGGAAGAACTCTAATAAAAGGAGTGCTGTTGTATGGGTAAAGGAACAAATTTAACTCCCCGCCAAATTGTTGAGCGTTTGGATCAATTTATCATCGGTCAAAAAGATGCAAAAAAAGCAGTTGCTGTAGCACTTAGAAATCGCTATCGCCGCAGCTTGCTTGAAGAAAAATTGAGGGATGAAGTAAATCCTAAAAATATACTGATGATCGGCCCGACTGGAGTCGGAAAAACTGAAATAGCACGCAGAATGGCTAAATTGGTTGGTGCCCCATTTGTCAAAGTGGAGGCAACCAAATTCACGGAAGTCGGATATGTAGGAAGGGATGTTGAATCCATGGTCAGAGATCTTGTGGAAACATCCGTCCGTTTGGTTAAAGAAGAAAAGATGATCAGTGTAAAGGAAAGAGCCGAAGAAAGTGCCAACCGCCGCATTCTTGAACTGCTCGTACCGGGTTCCAAAAAGGCAGCTAATTATAAAAATCCTCTTGAAATGCTATTTGGCGGAGGTAATGATCAGCAGCAGGATACGTATCAGACAGAAGATTTAAACCTCCAGGAAAAGCGCAAGATTATAAAAGAAAAGCTTGCACTTGGCGAATTGGAAAATGAAGTTATTACCGTAGAAGTAGAAGAGCAGCAGCCTTCAATGTTTGACATGCTGCAGGGCTCAGGTATGGAGCAAATGGGCATGAATATGCAGGATGCTCTGAGCAGCCTTATGCCAAAGAAAAGGAAAAAAAGAAAACTGACTGTACGGGAAGCGAGAAAGATTTTAACAAATGAAGAAGCCCAAAAGCTGATTGATATGGACGAAGTCAGTCAGGAGGCTGTATTCCGCGCTGAACAGTCAGGAATTATTTTCATTGATGAAATCGATAAAATAGCCAGCAAAAATAGCGGCGGTTCTTCGGCTGATGTTTCAAGGGAAGGGGTTCAAAGAGACATTTTGCCGGTGGTAGAAGGTTCAACAGTAGTAACCAAATACGGTTCTGTAAAGACAGACCATGTATTGTTTATTGCTGCCGGGGCATTCCACATGGCTAAGCCTTCAGACCTGATTCCTGAATTACAGGGACGTTTTCCGATCCGTGTGGAGCTCACGAAGCTTACCGTTGAAGATTTCTATAAAATACTCGTTGAGCCTGATAATGCATTAATAAAACAATATGAAGCATTATTGGTAACTGAAGGTATACAAATTGAATTTTCTGACGATGCTATTCGTAGGATTGCACAATTTGCATTCGAAGTTAACCAAAATACAGATAATATCGGTGCAAGGCGTCTTCATACCATCATGGAAAAACTGCTGGAGGATTTATCGTTTGAAGCACCGGATATCACAATGGAAAAAATCACAATTACCCCTCAGTATGTCGAGGAGAAACTGGGAGCCATTTCCCGCAACAAGGATCTAAGCCAGTTTATTCTATGACCCATTGTTTAATTTTCCGGGTCATAGGGTACACGAGGAATGTATCCAAAATTTTATAAGAATGATCCAATAAGCAATAAGATAATTAATCTTAACAAAATATATGTTTATGGGTTGTAGCAAATAGGAGGAAATACAATGGATTTATTAACAAAAACAAGAAAAATTAATGCAATGCTCCAAAGAGCTGCCGGAAAACCGGTTAACTTCAAGGAAATGTCAGAAACACTAAGTGAAGTAATCGAAGCAAATATCTTCGTAGTGAGCCGCAGAGGTAAACTGCTTGGATTTGCTGTAAACCAGCAAATTGAAAATGAGCGCATGAAGCAAATGCTGGCAGATCGCCAATTCCCTGAGGAATATACTAAAAATTTATTTAACATCCAGGAAACTTCATCAAATCTGGATGTAGAAAGTGAATATACTGCGTTCCCGGTTGAAAACAAAGATCTTTTCGCAAATGGTTTGACTACAATTGTTCCTATCATTGGCGGCGGTGAGCGTCTGGGCACATTAATTCTTGCCAGATTGCAGGAACAGTTCCATGATGATGATTTAATTCTTGCTGAATATGGTGCTACTGTTGTTGGTATGGAAATTCTTCGTGAAAAAGCTGAAGAAATTGAAGAAGAAGCACGCAGCAAGGCGGTTGTACAAATGGCAATCAGTTCTCTTTCATACAGTGAGCTGGAAGCGATAGAGCATATCTTTGAAGAGCTTAACGGCAACGAAGGGCTTCTTGTAGCATCGAAAATCGCTGATCGTGTAGGCATTACGCGCTCTGTAATCGTAAATGCCCTAAGAAAACTGGAAAGTGCAGGAGTTATTGAATCCCGTTCATTAGGCATGAAAGGTACTTATATCAAAGTTCTTAACGATAAGTTCCTGGTGGAATTAGAAAAACTTAAATCAAACTAATATAGTCCGTTAAAAACCCGTCCTTAATTGACGGGTTTTTTTATTACAAATAGATTACATTAAATTTTGGTAAATTTATGTATTTTTATCATTTTTTATAAGTATTTTAGTCTTAGTTTACATAATTTGTGATTGTGGTGTTAATCTTGTATGGTCAAAAAGACCTATTGTCGGAATGTAAGATAAAATTAGATGGGAGAATGAAATGGCGGGTTTTTGGTAATTATTAGAAAAATCCAATATAACTTTCAGCATATTTAAAAGATTTGTCGAAAATAGGACAAAAGAATCATTAAAATTAACCTTATGTTCATAGACATATTATTTCATATTCATTACAATAATGTTTATGATGACATATTTTGTCCATTATCACCAAATTTCTACAAAAATTACCAAGATAAAATTGTTTTATATGAGGTGTTATGATTGAAACTGTTTTCAGGCACTATATCAACATTAGAACAAGCATTGGATTACTCTTCGCTTAAGCAAAAGGTAATATCTCAAAATATTGCAAATGCAGATACTCCAAACTATAAAGCAAAAGATGCAAGCTTTAAAGAGGCTTTTCAGAGCGCTCTAGATGGATCAATGGAAGCAAACAAAAGTGATTTCAGGCATTATGACTTTAAGAATGCATCATCCTCAGGACAAGGTGTAGTGACAAAACGCAATGCTTCTTACAATCATAATGGCAATAGCGTCGATGTAGATAAGGAAATGGCTGATCTTGCTACAAATCAGATTTATTATAATGCATTGATTGAACGAGTAAGCGGGAAGTTTTCCAGTCTGCAAAATGTATTGCGGGGAGGAAAATAGTAATGTCTATGTTTCATAGTATGAATAACACAGCATCGGCTCTTACTGCCCAAAGGCTCCGCATGGATGTAATTTCTTCAAATATGGCCAATGCGGACTCTACCAGAAGTGTGAATGGAGATGGACCCTACAGAAGGAAGTCAGTAGTATTGGAACCGAAAGAAGGCCAATTTTCTTCTTTTTTAAATTTGGCAATGAGCCGAAAGGGCGGGAGCTCTCCAGGATACGGTGTAAAGGTGTCAAGAATTGCAGAAGATCGGGAGACGCCAACTAAAATTGTTTATGATCCAACACATGTCGATGCTAATGAGAATGGATATGTTGAAATGCCAAATGTGGATCCTTTAAGAGAAATGACGGATCTGATGAGTGCAACTAGATCTTATGAAGCCAACGTAACTGTTTTTAATGCCTCTAAAGGCATGATGATGAAAGCTTTGGAAATCGGCAAATAAGGAGAACTTTAAATGAATACTGTAACTTTTATGCCAGTGAATGCTTTAAAGCCTGCTGAAAATCAAAAGACTCATACATATACAGCATTCGATGCTCAGCAAAGTTTTTCGTCCGTTTTAAAGCAATCAATTGAAAAAATAAATAATGCGCAAATTCAGTCAGATGTAATGACTGAAAAGCTTGCAAAGGGAGAAAACGTAGACCTTCACCAGGTGATGATTACATCACAGAAAGCAAGCATTACGATGCAGGCTGCGCTGGAAATTAGAAATAAAGTAATTGAAGCCTATCAGGAAGCGATGAGAATGCAAGTCTAATTCTTAAATTTAAAAAATTGAAAGAATCCACTGAATGGTGAGGTTTTTTCAATTTTTTAATGAATGAAAATGATTAAAGCTAAAAACTAGTTAAGGCGGTTATTAGCTTAGACAGAATAACCGGAGGATTGTGATGAATGAGACGCTACAGAGATATATAGGTAAAGTGAAAGAATACTGGGGCAGCAGGACTAAAAAACAGAAGACGTTTATGATTGGTGCTGCTGCAATATGTATATTGCTGATTGCGGCTGCTGCCATCTTAAGTACCAGGACTACTCTCGTTCCACTATACAGCAACTTAACACCGTCGGAGACTGGGACGATAAAAGAAAGTCTCGATACCAGGGGTGTTGTATCTGAAATCGCAGATGGCGGAACAACGATTAAAGTTCCTGAAGAGGTAGTAGATACTCTGAAAGTAGAACTGGCAGCAGAAGGAATCCCGAAATCTGGAAGTATTGATTATTCATTTTTCAGCCAAAATGCCGGCATTGGCATGACCGAAAACGAATTTAATGTCCTAAAGCTGGAAGCAATGCAGACTGAACTGGCAAATTTGATGAAAGGGATCGACGGAGTAAACGATGCCAAGGTTATGATAAACCTTCCGGAGAAAGGCATTTTTGTAAATGATTCTTCTGAGGAAGCATCTGCCTCTATTGTTCTTAACACAAAACCAGGCTACCAATTTGAAGAATCGCAAATCCAGGCGCTTTATCACCTGGCGGCGAAAAGTATACCAAATCTTCCCACAGATAATATCGTCATTACTAATCAGTTTTTTGAGTATTTTGACTTAAAAAATAAACAAAATTCTTCACCGGAAAGCACCTTTGCAGCTCAGCACGAAATTAAAAAAGAGATAGAACGCGATGTACAGCGGCAGGTGCAGAATATGCTGGGCACTTTAATGGGGCAGGATAAGGTTGTTGTATCTGTAACCGCCGATATTGACTTTACCCAGGAAAACAGAGAAGAAAACCTCGTTACACCTGTTGATGAAGAAAATATGGAAGGTATAGCTATTAGTGCTCAAAAGATTACGGAAACGTTTACTGGCAATGGCGATGCTGCTGGAGGATTTACTCCGGCTGGCGGCAGCGATGAACCTGCAGGCACTGATTCGGCTACTTATCAGGAAAGCGGAAATTCTAATGGGGATTATGAACGGATAGAAGAGACAATTAATAATGAAGTAAATAAAATCCGCAGGGAGATTGTCGAAAGTCCGTATAAAGTCAGGGACCTTGGCATTCAGGTTATGGTGGAACCGCCGACAGCTGATGATCCTGCATCACTTCCGCAGGAAAGAATTAATGATATTACCCAAATACTTGGGACTGTTGTTCGTACAACCATTAATAAGGATGCTGCTGATGCTGAATTAACAGACGAAGCAATCCAGGACAAAATTGTCGTCTCAGTACAGCCTTTCAATGGAAAAGTTGAGTTTTCTAATGAGACTAGCACAAGTATTCCTTGGTGGATATATGCAATTGGCGGAGTATTGCTCTTAATCATTGCTCTATTCATCTTCCTTTTTGTTAAAGCTAGAAAGAGGCAGAAGCAGGAAGAAGAGATGGAAGAACAAGCTGCAGAGACATTCAATCTTCCGGATGTGAATGAAGAGCATGAAACCGAAAGTACAATGAGGCGCAAGCAGCTGGAAAAAATGGCGAAGGAAAAGCCTGAAGACTTTGCAAAACTGCTTCGCACCTGGATCGCAGAAGACTAAGGGGGATGAAAAATGCCAAAGAAAGAGCAAAGAGAACTAACAGGTAAACAAAAAGCGGCAATTCTTCTTATATCACTTGGTCCTGATGTAGCATCCTCTGTTTATAAACATTTAAGCGAGGAAGAAATTGAGAAATTGACCCTGGAAATCTCGGGAGTCCGAAAAGTTGATTCGTTTGCTAAAGAAGAAATACTTGAAGAATTCCATCAAATTGCCCTGGCACAGGACTATATCACTCAGGGCGGGATTGGTTATGCAAAAACTGTTCTCGAGAAAGCACTCGGTACCGAGCAGGCATCGGCCATTATTAACAGACTGACGTCTTCTCTGCAGGTAAGGCCATTCGATTTTGCCAGAAAGGCAGATCCGGCACAAATCCTGAATTTTATTCAAAATGAGCATCCGCAAACGATCTCATTGATATTGTCCTATCTTGATCCAGCGCAGGCGGGGCAAATCCTTTCTGAGCTGCCGCAGGAAATGCAGGCGGATATTGCAAGAAGGATTGCCGTTATGGATAGCACATCTCCCGAAATTATCAATGAAGTTGAACAGATTCTTGAGAGAAAGCTGTCATCTACTGTAACACAGGATTATACTCAGACCGGCGGCATTGAATCGGTTGTGGATGTTCTTAATGGAGTTGACCGGGCGACAGAAAGGACCATTCTGGACGCACTGGAAATTCAGGATCCAGAGCTTGCTGAGGAAATTAAGAAAAGAATGTTTGTATTTGAGGATATCGTTACCCTTGACAGCCGCGCCATACAGCGTGTGATCCGCGATTGTGAAAGTGAGGACCTCATGCTTTCTTTGAAAGTGTCCAGTGATGAAGTTAAAGAAATAGTCTTTAAAAATATGTCATCCAGAATGGTTGAATCCTTTAAGGATGAGATGGAATACATGGGTCCTGTGAGATTAAGAGATGTTGAGGAAGCCCAATCAAGAATAGTCGGCACTATCCGAAGATTAGAAGAATCAGGAGAGATCATCGTCGCTCGCGGCGGAGGGGATGATATTATTGTCTAGGCTTATTAAATCATATACTTCCGCAGTGCCAAAAGAAGAAAAGAAAGTCATTTCTATCAGACTGCTGCAAAGCAATTTAAATCATATTGAAGATGTATCTGAGCAAAACACGGATAGAACAGATGAAGAGCTTCAAGCCATGATGAACAGCGCCCGTGAGGAAGCTGAAAGAATTGTAAATGCTGCGAGAATAGATTCAGAAAAAAAGACTCGGCAAATGGAGGAGCAGCTTGAAGCGCTGGAACAGAAAAAACAAATGGTTCTTGAGGAAGCCCGCTCTGAAGGATTTGCTGCTGGCGCTGATGAAGGCAGACAAAGCTCTCTCCGGGAATACAGTGAACTGATTCATATGGCAAGAGAAGTTGTAAACTCAGCCAAACATGATTATCAGCAGCATATCGAATCATCAGAAAGAACCATTCTAAATTTGGGATTAAAGGTTGCAGGAAAAATTCTTGGAGAAGTTCTAGATCAAAATAGCGACCAATTCCTTTCCATAGTAAAAAGAGCACTAAAGGAAGCGAGAGACTACACTGAGATTCAGCTCCATGTACACCCTATGCATTATGATTTGATTCTATCCCATAAGGAAGAACTAATCCGGGTATTTCCAAAAGAGACGGATTTATATATTTATCCCGATGAGGAACTGAGCAACACAAGCTGCATAATTGAATCGGCAAATGGACGAATTGAAGCCAGTGTTGACAGCCAGCTTGAAGAAATAAAAAGAAAACTCTTTGAGATGCTGGAGAGTGAACCAAATTGAAACTTGAACAGCTGATCAGCGAGGTGGAAAAAATTGATACCTTTAAGCGGTTTGGCAGAGTAAAAAGAGTTGTCGGTTTGATGATTGAGTCTCAAGGGCCTGAAAGTTCTATTGGGGATGTATGCATTATTCATATAGGCAAAGGGCGCACAAGAAGGATCCAGGCGGAAGTAGTCGGTTTTAAGAATGAGAATGTGATACTTATGCCTTATACAGATGTACAGGATATTTCACCAGGCTCTCTTGTCGAGACAACCTCAGGACCTCTTGAGGTGAAAATTGGCCCAGCTCTTATAGGACAGGCAATAGACTCACTGGGAAAGCCTCTCGATGGAGGGGATTTGCCAAAGGGTTTGACACCGGTTCTAACTGAACAAACACCTCCTAATCCGCTCAAAAGGCCGCCAATCTCAGAACCTATTGAAGTAGGAGTAAGGATGATTGATAGCCTGCTGACAGTAGGAAACGGGCAGAGGGTCGGAATATTTGCGGGAAGTGGTGTCGGTAAAAGTACCCTTCTTGGAATGATAGCCCGCAATACCAATGCAGATTTAAATGTGATCGCCCTTATTGGGGAGAGGGGCAGAGAGGTTAGGGAGTTTATTGAGCGGGACCTCGGTCCGGAAGGTCTGCAAAGGTCCATTGTTGTGGTAGCTACGTCAGACCAGCCGGCACTCATGAGAATTAAAGGGGCATACACCGCCACAGCGATTGCTGAGTATTTCAGGGACAAAGGCTTAAAGGTCATGTTAATGATGGATTCAGTAACCCGGGTTGCAATGGCACAGAGGGAAGTCGGCCTCGCAGTCGGTGAACCGCCAACAACAAAAGGGTATACTCCTTCTGTTTTCGCGGTCCTTCCTAAACTGCTTGAAAGAACAGGAACAAACGAATATGGCTCTATAACTGCATTTTATACTGTATTGGTCGACGGTGACGACATGAATGAACCAATCGCAGATACAGTCAGGGGAATACTGGATGGACACTTTGTTTTGGATCGGGCGTTAGCGAACAAAGGGCAATATCCGGCTATTAATGTCCTGAAAAGTGTAAGCCGGGTTATGAACCATATTGCAGATGCCTCCCATATAAAATCAGCTGAAAAAGTAAGAGAAATGCTGAGCACATATATAAATGCAGAGGATTTGATTAATATTGGAGCCTACAAGCGCGGGTCCTCAATGGAAATAGACGAAGCCATTCGGTTGTATCCTTCGATTATCTCTTTCTTGAAACAAGAAACGAATGAAAAAATTTCTATCTTGGAAAGCATCGGCCAATTAAAAGGATTAGCTGGAAAAGGGGAATAAAAATTGCAGTATCAATTTAAGTTCAAAAAAATCTTGAAGATAAAAGAAAGAGAAAAAGATCATGCGTTTGATGTATACAATCAGGCTGTCAAACGATTTGAAGAAACTGCCAATAAACTGTACGATCTTCTGAAAAAGAAAGAAGATCTGGAGGAATATCAGCAATCAAGACTGGCTGAAGGACTTCCGGTTCAGGAGATCAGGCATCACCAGCATTTTGTAAGCAGTCTTGAGAAAACAATTGACCATTATCAAAAGATGGTCGCCAATGCGCGAACCCAAATGAATTTCCAGCAGGAAAAACTAATGGAAAAGAATATTGAAGTTAAGAAATATGAAAAGATGCAGGAAAAAGATTTAATTGGCTTTTTGGAAAACATGAAGCAAGCAGAAGGAAGGCAAATGGATGATATCTCGATTCAGATGTATATGAATCGGGGAAATTAGGTGGTTAAATGGAAAAAATGCCAGAAGAACAAGAGACACCCAAAACCAGCAGGTTTCAATGGTTTATATTCGCTTTCCTGATTCCGATTCTTTTCGGAATAACAGTGGCCCTGCTGGTTTTTACATTATCAGGAAACAATATTTTTGAAACAGCCAGAGAATATAGCCAAAAAGTTCCATTTTTAGCTTCCGTTATTGATGGGGATAAATCCCATTCGCAGGAGGTAATGGAGGAGCAGCTCATCGGACTGCAGGCAGAAGTTAAAGATCGAGAAGCAAGGATATCTCAGCTGGAAAGCCAGCTTGACACCAAAGATCTGGAATTAGAAAGAGCAGGACTCGAAAAGCAGAGGCTGGAAGAAGAAATCAGCGAGCTTACGGCTATAAAGGAAGAAAACAAGCGAGCATTTAAAGATATCGTAAAGACCTATGAAAATATTTCCGCTAAAAAAGCAGCACCCATTTTAACTGAGATGAAGGATGAGGAAGCTGTAAAAATATTATCAAATGTTAATTCTGACACGCTGGCCGCCATTATGGAGAAGATGAACCCGGAGGATGCCGCACGTTATACTGCACTCCTGACCGCTGCCAAAGAAAAAAGCGGATCGGATAATTAACAAAAAGTCTTGAGAGGAGGTGAATTTAAGTGCAAATCGGAGGATTAGGATTTATTCAGGCACAATATTCATCCGAAGCTAAAAGATCTCTGCAAGATACAAGCAGAACTGGCTTTGGGAGTCTTTTCTTTTCTTTAACCGGAACCGCCAAACCGCAAGCAGAATGCTTACCTGCATCAGCTGATGAGGAAAAGATCGAACAGTTAACAGAATTAATGGAGTTTCTTAAAGTGAGTGAGATCACCGAATTAGAAAACGGAAGCGAGCTTCTGGAGAAGATTTCCTTTCAAACAGAATCTGGCATCATAGAGGTCATTTCAGAGCAGCTGAATCTTTCACAGGAAGAATTGGTGCAGATGCTGGAGGGTTTTATGGACCAGGTTCTGCCAGGTGAAAAGCTTGAAGATGTATATTCTAATGAAGATATAGGTGATGGCAGCAAAATCCAATTATTAATTTCAGCAATTTTAAATTTTGATCAAAAAGAAGGTATCATCCTGCAAGGGAAAGATTTTAGCGGAGCACTAAAAGTTTTGAAATTGTATGACATTCTGTCTGCAAAGAAGGATTTTTTCAGCAGCAAAATAAATCTGAAGGAATTTCTAAATTATGTCCAGGTAAAAATTGATGGGTTAATAAACAGTACTTCTGTTGATAAAGGCAGTATTATACAAAAAGTTTTTGCCCCGCTTGCAAACGAATTAAATTCTGCAAAGCCACAAAATAACTCAGCTAATGAAAATTCGGGTCAGGCAGCCATTCAGATCATTAACAGACCGGAAACTGCTTTGCAGGGAATTATTCAGGTTCAATCATTTTCAAAACCGGAACAGATGTCTCTGCTGAATCCGCAGGGAAGGGCAGTAAGTCCAGATCAGCTTATGCATCAATTTGAAAACATATTATCCAAGAGCAGCTTTCTCAAAACAGGAGGAACACAAAAGTTGTTTATCAAGCTGAATCCTGACCATCTCGGAGCGCTGCGCATAGAGATTATTCAAAAGGACTCTGCGATGATTGCCAGGATTCTTACATCAACTGGCTCAGCAAAAGAAATTCTTGATTCACATATTAATGGCCTAAAGCAGGCTTTCAGTTCACAAAACATTCAGATTGAGAGAATTGAAATCTCTCAGCAAATGACGCAGCAGGATCGCTCCTTTAACAGGGACCCCCAGCAGCAGGAACAGAAGCATCAGCAGAACAAGAATGAAAATAATCAGCAGCAGCCTGAGAGTGAATTTAACAGCTCTTTTGAAGAAGCCCTTCTTAATACAGAAGCATAGGAGTGATAGTAATTGGCAAACACAATAGATTCTTCCCTAATGCTATCAAACTACCAAAGCCAAAACCGCAAAACGGGCTCAGATATATTAGGCAAAGATGATTTTCTTAAGATTCTAATGACACAGCTGCAAAACCAGGATCCTATGAACCCTATGCAGGACAAGGACTTTATTGCACAGATGGCAACCTTTTCGTCATTGGAGCAGATGACTAATATGAATAAGACGATGGAGAAGTTTGTTCAAGCCAATGAGCAAAATCAATTAATTTCATACAATCAATTTGTGGGGAAGGATGTTACATGGCATAAACTTAAAGAGTCAGATGATCCAACTCAGCCTCCCACAATTGAAGAGGGCAGAGGGAAAATAGCTTCTATTCAGTTTAAGAATAATAGTGTTGTATTTATCTTAGAAGACGGCACAAATCTGGAACCAGCAAATATTTCAGAAGTAAATGAAGCATCAAATGATAGTCATATACTGCAGGCGAGTTTGATGATTGGCAAAAAGGTTACTTTTTTGGATGCTAATGATAAAGAGGTTACTTCCCTAATCAAGTCAGTTTCTTTTAGAGACGGCAAGACACTTTTCCAATTAGATGATGGAGAAAAGAGTATAACAGCGTCACAAATTATAGGTGTCGAATAACCAAAGGAGCGTGGTTGGATGGATAAATTGATGTTTCGTCCGATCCATACACAGCATGTAGTCACCAAACAGGCAAAAGCTGTTCCTACAGCATACCAGGTGCAAAATGGTTTTTCAAAACATTTACAGACTGCCCTGGAAAATAACAGCACACTAATTGTCAGCAAGCATGCTGAACAGCGGATGAACCAAAGAGGCATAGAAATTACAAGCGACCGCTGGCAGCAAATTGAAAATAAAATCCATGAAGCAAAAAAGATGGGCGTAAATGAATCCCTTGTAATACTAAAGGATGCGGCACTCGTTGTCAGCGCAAAAAACAATACTGTAATTACTGCTATGGATCGACAAGAAGCAGGTGCTCAAATATTCACCAACATTAATGGAACTATTATTCTTGATTAAATAAACAAGGCTGGACCTTCATAAAGGAAGCCTGGGCTGCGGACTGACAGAAGCAGCCAATAAAGAGAGGAGCCATTTAAGATATGCTACGTTCGATGTACTCAGGAATAAGCGGAATGAAAAATTTTCAGACGAAGCTTGATGTCATTGGGAATAATATTGCGAATGTAAATACATTCGGCTATAAAAAGGGCCGCGTAACGTTTAAAGATACAATGAACCAGACAATTTCTGGAGCAAGTGCCGCACAGGATAATCGCGGTGGTAAGAACCCGATGCAGGTTGGACTTGGTACAACACTTGCAACTATTGATACGATTCATACTGGATCAAGTTTGCAGACCACCGGCCGCTCATTGGATCTGGGGATTGATGGTGATGGTTACTTTGTTGTAAGACAGGGTGATGCACAATTTTATACTAGGGCCGGTAACTTTTATCTAGATGATAATGGAAATCTCGTAAATGCAGATGGCCTTAAAGTCCAAGCTTATGGAGTTAATCCAGCAACAGGAGATGTAACAAATCAATTAGGAGATATTGCAGTAAATGTAAATTCTATTATGTCACCAACACCTACTTCAAATATTCCTATTGAGGGGGCACTAAGTGCGACTGCTACTGAAGACTACGAGTATATGCAACAAATAAAAGTAGTCGATTCGAAGGGTGTTTCCCATACAGTGGAGGTTACTTTTAAGAAATTAAACGTTGCGAACCAATGGAATGTTTCAGTTAATGGAACGAGTGCCGGAAATATTAACTTTCAAAACACTCCTCCTACTGGGCCAATAACATGGCCACTAGATTTAGATGGTTCTGGAAATCCAGATACAATAACTCTGGATATATCCAAACTTGTGCAAAATGGGAATCAATCAAATGCGTTAGTTAACCCTAATGGAAATACTGAGGGTTCTCTTGAGAGTTTCAACATTGGAGCAATGGGTGAAATAAATGGTGTTTATTCAAATGGTTTAGTTAGGACACTTGGTGTCTTAGCCTTAGCGAAATTCAGTAACACCTCAGGTCTTACAAAAGCTGGAAACAATCTTTTCCAGGAATCTATTAACTCAGGTACGGCAAATATCAACGTAGCAGGTGAAGGACGGGGCTCAATTGCTTCGGGCTCTTTGGAAATGTCCAACGTAGACCTTTCAGAAGAATTCACTGAAATGATTACAGCTCAGCGCGGTTTCCAGGCTAATACCCGCATCATTACAACATCAGATGAAATCCTGCAGGAGCTTGTTAATTTAAAACGATAATCTAAAGGAGGGTCAGGGCTGAAGGCACAGAATTCTTTAGCCCTGGAAATGACATTGATTAAAGTATCTCGCCTGAACGGCAAATCATTTGTATTAAATGCTTTGTACATAGAAACAGTAGAATCTTTTCCAGATACGACGATTACGCTCACTAATGGAAAGAAGTATGTTGTAAAAGAATCTGAAGATCAAGTAATGCAATCGATTTTAGGATTCTATCAATCTGTTAATCTTCTGGGGCAGCTGGCGGAGGGAAATGAAAATGAAGAACAATAAGCTGTTAATGATAATGTTAATGATGCTTGTAGCGATCACACTTGTAGGAGCTATTGCCCTGGTGATTGTAATGAAATTTTCGGGTGATGATGAAACAAAAGAGCCGACCATTGATGATGTACTGGAAGCCTCTGTTGATATCCCGCAAATAACAGCCAATTTAGCGAGTGATGATTATATCAGGATTTCTTTTAAAATCCAGACTGAAAACAAAAAAGCTAAAGAGGAATTGCAGAAAAGAGATTTTCAGGTGAAAAACCTTATCATTCAGGAATTGTCTGAAATGAAAGCTGAGGATATACAGGGGAAAGAAGGTCAAATCAAGCTGCAGGAAGATTTGAAAGCCAAAATTAACGGTTTAATGCAAGAAGGAAAGATCGTTCAGGTGTACATTACTGAATCTCTCCTCCAGTGATAATCAAATAACTAACTGCAATAAATGGAGGTGAGGATTCATGTCAGGTGAGGTTTTATCGCAAAGCGAGATTGATGCACTGCTTTCCGCTCTCTCTACCGGAGAAATGGATGCAGATGAGCTGAAAAAAGAACAAACAGAGAAAAAAGTAAAAGTTTATGATTTTAAGAGAGCATTAAGATTCTCTAAAGATCAAATTCGCAGTTTAACAAGAATACATGAGAATTTTGCCAGGCTCTTAACCACCTTTTTTTCTGCCCAACTGAGGACCTATGTGCAGATATCGGTTGCTTCTGCAGATCAGATACCATATGAGGAATTTATCCGGTCCATTCCGAAAATGACAATACTTAATGTAATCGAAGTGCCGCCTCTGGATGGAAGAATTCTTATGGAAGTGAATCCAAATGTAGCCTATGCCATGATGGACAGGCTGATGGGCGGCAGGGGGACAAGCATAAATAAAGTTGACAACTTAACAGAAATTGAAACAAAAATCATGTCTGCTACATTTGAAAGGGCATTTGAAAACCTAAGGGAAGCCTGGAGCACAATCGCGGATATTGATCCGCTTCTGGCTGATTTTGAGGTGAATCCGCAATTTCTGCAAATGGTCTCACCGAATGAAACAGTCGTCGTTATTTCATTAAACACGACTATTGGGGAAACGAGCGGGATGATTAATATATGTATACCTCACGTCGTTCTTGAGCCCATAATTCCCAAGCTGTCTGTACATTATTGGATGCAGACTGACAAAAAGGAAAGGGAGCCTGAGGTCATTGCCCGGCTTGAACGAAATATTCATAAAGCGGAAGTTCCAGTCATATGTGAACTCGGCAGTTCCGACATAGCCATTCAGGATTTCCTATCTCTAGATATTGGTGATGTCATTGAGTTAAATCAGGGAATTGACCAGTCGCTCACTATTAAAGTCGGGAATATTCCAAAATTCATCGGTCAGCCTGGAAAATTGAACAAAAAAATGGCCGTGCAAATTTTAGACACAGTGAAAGGGGGAGATGAGGATGATGAGTGATGATATGCTTTCACAAGATGAAATTGATGCTCTGTTAAGGGGAGCAGCTGACGACAGCGATGAAACAGAAAGTTATAATGAAGCATTTTTTCAAACCGAAGATTATCTGTCCCATATGGAGCAGGATGCGTTAGGGGAAATCGGCAATATCTCTTTTGGAAGCTCTGCAACAGCATTGTCTACGTTATTGAATCAGAAAGTTGATATTACAACTCCAGCTGTTTCAGTTGTCTTGCGTCAGAAATTAGCTGAAGAATTCCCACATCCTTATGTAGCAATTCAGGTGAATTATACAGAAGGTTTTTTCGGAAGCAACTTGCTTGTAATTCAGCAGTCGGATGCAGCCATCATTGCTGACTTGATGCTTGGGGGAGATGGAACCAATCCGGCTGAACTAATGGGGGAAATTCAGTTAAGCGCGGTTCAGGAGGCAATGAACCAGATGATGGGTTCTGCAGCAACTTCGATGTCAACCATCTTTGGAAAAAAGGTTGATATTTCACCGCCGGCAATTGATATTCTCGATTTGCCGCAGGGAGAAGGTGCTGATCGAGTTCCTGCTGATGACATGCTAATAAGAATTTCATTCCGATTAAAAATAGGAAGTCTGATCGACTCGAATATTATGCAGCTGCTTCCTCTGGAATTTGGAAAAAGCCTAGTTAATGAATTATTAAATCCGGGTCAGGATCTTCCAGAAGATAGCGCTGTTTCTGATGAGAAGACAGCGGCTCAAGTACAGCCCGATTATCAGGAAAGCCAGCTTTCGTTTGATCAGAAAAATGAAGTACACTCAGGCAGATTTGACCAGCCATACAGTCAAACAGGTTATTCCGGAGAGCAGACGGCATATTCACCGCCGGTTATGAATCAGGCATCAAACAATCAAAGCTATATACCGGCTCAAAACCAGGCTCAGCAATCCGGTCCGCAGCATTTCGGAGGCTCTTATTCAAATGGAGTGCAGCCGAATGTACAGCCGGCTGCTTTTTCGAGCTTTGAACCATACCACATGCAGGAGAATGAAACAAAGAATTTAGATATGCTTTTGGACATACCGCTTCAGGTAACGGTCGAACTCGGAAGGACCAAACGCTCCGTTAAAGAAATTCTTGAACTGTCTTCCGGATCGATTATTGAACTGGATAAACTGGCAGGGGAACCTGTTGACATTCTGGTTAATAACCGATTAATCGCACAGGGTGAAGTGGTTGTCATTGATGAAAACTTTGGTGTGAGGGTTACAGATATTATCAGCCAGAGCGACAGAATAAAAAAACTAAGATGATAAGCGGGGGTTATTAAAATGGCACATAAAATATTAATAGTTGATGATGCAGCTTTTATGCGAATGATGATAAAAGATATTTTGTCCAAGAATGGCTATGAGGTAGTGGGTGAAGCTGCTGACGGTGCACAAGCTGTTGAAAAATATAAGGAAACTCAGCCTGATCTTGTCACAATGGATATAACCATGCCGGAAATGGATGGAATTACAGCTCTAAAAGAAATCAAAAAATTAAATCCGAGTGCAAAAGTCATTATGTGTTCTGCTATGGGCCAGCAGGCAATGGTCATTGATGCCATTCAGGCAGGTGCCAAGGATTTTATCGTAAAACCTTTCCAGGCTGATAGGGTACTTGAGGCAATCGGCAAAACTTTGGGCTAGTGATAATTCTTTTTAGAGGGTGCAAAATGGTGTTGAATGTAAAGAAAGTAATTTCTTTGCTGCTGTTGTTTTCAATTGTTCTGCCGGGCGTGCAGCCGCTGGCCCAGGCAGAGCAATTGAATAATAGTGTTAAAGAATGTATGGAAAATCCCAAGGAATGCGAAAAGCAGGAAACAAAGGAATCAAAAGATTCAAAGACAGACGAAGGGCAGACTCAGCAGGATGAAAGCGGCAAAATTGGTCTTACTTTCTGGGACTTTATAAAGATGATTTTAGCAACAGGTTTCACTATCGGACTTTTGTATGCTCTTCTAAAGTTCATTAACAAAAAAAGTAAGGTATATAACAGGTCGCAGTTAGTTGAAAACCTCGGTGGTACAGCTTTAGGTGCGAACAGGTCAGTTCAGCTGATAAAAGTGGGAAATCGCATTTTTGTAGTAGGGGTAGGAGAAAATATTCAGCTGTTAAAAGAAATAGACGATTCGGAAGAATACAGTCAAATCATCAAAGAACATAATGACAAACTGGAACAGCTTATCCGTCCAAGCGATATTGTGACAAAGGTGATGAAAAGAACACAGCAAACAGAAGGAAGCAAGCAAGGCAGCCCGAACTTCAGCTCGCTGCTCGGTATTCAGCTGGATGAGATCAAAAAGGGCAGAAAGAAACTGTTTGATGAGTTAGAAAGAAAGGGCCAGAAGAAAGATGAATGAATTCATGGAGTTTTTTAATAGCAGTTCTCCTGAAAATGTATCTGCATCTGTGAAGCTTTTTTTATTGCTGACGGTACTTTCTCTCGCGCCAAGTATTCTAATTTTAATGACGTGTTTCACAAGAATTGTCATCGTTCTTTCCTTTGTCAGAACGGCGCTGGCTACTCAGCAGATGCCACCGAATCAAGTTTTAATCGGCTTATCCTTGTTCCTGACATTTTTTGTAATGGCACCGACAATGCAGGAAGTGAACGAACAGGCTTTAACACCTTTATTTAATGAAGAAATAAATCTGGAAGAAGCTTATAACAAAGCTTCAATTCCTTTTAAAGAGTTTATGAGTGCCCACACAAGACAGAAAGATTTGGCTTTATTTCTTGAATATTCCGGGGCTGAGACGCCATCTTCCATTGAAGATATCCCGCTTACGAGTCTTGTTCCGGCGTTTGCCATCAGTGAAATCAAAACAGCTTTCCAAATTGGTTTTATGATTTTTATTCCATTTCTCGTTATCGACATGGTTGTCGCCAGTGTATTAATGTCCATGGGGATGATGATGCTTCCACCAGTCATGATTTCTTTGCCGTTTAAAATATTATTATTTGTACTTGTAGACGGCTGGTATTTAGTTGTTAAATCCCTTTTACAAAGCTTTTAAGCAGGTGAACATTCAGAATGACTCCAGAAACCGTTATATCCATTGCAGAAAGAGGAATTATTACCGTACTTATGATTTGCGGTCCCTTGCTAATTCTGGCTCTAGTAGTCGGCTTGGTTGTCAGCATCTTTCAGGCAACAACTCAAATTCAGGAACAGACGCTGGCATTTATTCCTAAGATCGTAGCAGTCCTAGTAGGTGTTGTTTTCTTTGGGCCATGGATGCTTAGCCATATGCTCTCCTATGCAAATGAAATTTTCTCTAATTTGACCAGGTTTGTTGGCTGATGACATGTTAGATTTCCTGCCTTCTTTTCCTGCCTTTTTACTTATTTTTGTTAGGGTGACATCTTTCTTTTTAATGATGCCCCTTTTTTCATACAGATCCATTCCGGCTGCACATAAAATCGGCCTTGGCTTCTTTCTGGCATGGATAATGTTCCTGGGAATGGACGTGCCAGTGATTGAAATTGACGGCACTTATTTTCTTTTAATAATTAAAGAATCATTAGTAGGGCTGATGGTCGGATTTATAGCGTATTTGATTCTTTCTGCAATTCAAATTGCCGGGGGATTCATTGATTTCCAGATGGGTTTTGCCATTGCAAATGTGATTGATCCTCAAACAGGTGCACAAAGTCCATTAATGGGCCAGTATTTGTATACGATAGCTCTCTTTTTTCTATTAACTGTCAATGGGCACCATTTAATGCTTGATGGAGTATTCTACAGCTATCATTTTATCCCTTTGGATCAGGCATGGATTTCTTTTGGGGATGAGGATATGGCTGAATATGTTATAAAAGCCCTGAATACGATGTTCGTTATTGCCTTTCAGATGTCCATTCCTGTTGTCGGCAGTCTATTTCTTGTAGATGTCGCATTAGGGATTGTTGCAAGGACAGTTCCGCAGCTAAATGTTTTTGTCGTCGGCCTTCCTTTGAAAATTGGCGTAAGTTTTATTGTTCTAATCATTGTAATGAGCATATTAATGTATGCTGTATCCCTTGCGTTTGAAACGATGCTGCAGACAATGAGAGGGCTTATGGAGCTTATGGGAGGTTCTTAGAATGAAGTTTTTGCTCTCTTTAGATCTTCAGCTTTTTTCCGGAGAAAAAACAGAAAAAGCCACTCCGAAAAAGAGGCAGGATTCCAGAAAAAAGGGGCAGGTAGCAAAAAGCCAGGATGTAAATACAGCCATCGTCCTAATTGCGGTGTTTCTGTTTCTGCTGTTTGCCGGATCGTATTTGAAGAATATCATCCTATATATTTTTACGCACTCATTTAATGATTATATGAGGATGCCGCTGACGGAGGCGAATATACAGGTAATCTTTCTCGATGTCTTAAAGGAATTGATTCTTTTTTTAGGTCCAATCATGCTGGTTGCTATGCTGGCGGGTATTGCTGCAAACTTCATGCAGGTGGGCACTCTTTTTTCAACAGAAGCTATACAGCCTAAAATGGAGAAACTGGATCCAATAAAAGGATTCAAGCGGATTTTTTCCATGAGAGCAATTGTGGAGCTGTTGAAGTCGATGCTCAAAATAGCTTTTGTGGGTGTCGCTGCATTTGCTGTTTTATGGCTAAGAATAGACGAAATATTAATTCTCTCGCAAAAATCGGTTGGAACGGCGATTGCCACTCTTGCCAGCCTGACCGTTCAAATGGGTTTGATTGCTTCAGCGGCACTCTTGTTTTTATCCGTGCTGGATTATCTATATCAAAAATATGATTTTGAAAAGAACATTCGAATGTCAAAACAGGATATTAAAGATGAGCACAAAAATATTGAAGGGGATCCATTAATTAAATCCAAGATTAAACAGAGGCAGCGGGAAATGGCGATGAGAAGGATGATGCAGGAAGTCCCTAAAGCGGATGTGGTCATCACCAATCCAACTCATTTTGCCATTGCCCTGAGCTATGATGAATCCAAAAGTAATGCCCCCATTGTGGTAGCGAAAGGCGTTGACTTTGTTGCCCAGAAAATTAAATTAATTGCCAAGGAACATGATGTGATTGCTGTTGAAAACAGGCCGCTTGCCAGGGCACTATACAGCCAGGCGGAAATAGGGCAGGCCATCCCTGAGGAATTTTTCAAAGCTGTCGCAGAGATTTTAGCTTATGTGTATAGAACCAAAAACAAAATTTAACCAGAGAAATATTTATTAGAAATAGCTGGTCTTAGGGGGCTGTTGAATGGCTGCCAAGGCGTTTTCGCTATTTGTGAAATAAAAAGAGTATTGATCTTTGAACTGTGATAACTGTCTAGCTCCAGCGCCTACCCCCTCGAGGTGTCGGAGGTGAGCAAGGCACTTGCGCTTTTCTTGTAAGGAGAGAGTTTCGATGCAAGTAAGAGACTTATCAGTATTGATGAGTGTAATTCTAATAGTAGCCATGCTTATTATTCCTTTTCCGCCTTGGCTTTTAAGTGTACTGATCATTATTAATATTGCGCTTGCACTTATGGTTTTGCTGACAGCCATGAATATGAAGGAAGCGCTCGAATTTTCCATTTTTCCTTCATTAATATTGTTAATGACTTTATTCAGGCTTGGGTTAAATGTTTCTACGACCAGATCCATTCTATCAGAAGGGGAAGCAGGGAAAGTTGTTGAAACATTTGGCTCTTTCGTAACAGGGGGAAACGTCATTGTCGGTCTCGTTGTATTCTTAATACTCATCATTATCCAGTTTATCGTCATTACTAAGGGATCTGAGAGGGTTTCCGAAGTAGCAGCGCGTTTTACACTTGACGCGATGCCAGGTAAACAAATGAGTATCGACGCAGATTTGAATGCAGGTATGATTTCTGAGCATGAAGCCAGGGAACGCCGCGAAAAAATCAGCCGTGAATCTGATTTTTACGGTTCGATGGATGGTGCCAGCAAATTTGTAAAAGGTGACGCGATTGCCGGGATCATTATAACTCTAATTAACCTTCTATTCGGTGTGGTCATTGGGATGATGCAGCTCGGACTTCCGTTTGGAGAGGCAGCCATGAAATACTCGACGCTAACGGTTGGTGACGGAATTGTCAGCCAAATCCCGGCACTGTTAATATCCACTGCAACGGGTATTGTGGTAACAAGGGCAGCATCTGATGGAAATATTGGTAAAGATATTACATCCCAGCTGTTTGCTTATCCGAAAATGTTATATGTTACTGGCGGTACTATTATTCTTTTAGGCTTACTGACTCCAATCGGGCTCGTACTAACCTTGCCGATTGGCGGTTTAATGATTTTCGGAGGTTACACGATTGCAAGGACTCCTCAGCCTGATAAGGAACAATTGCTGGAGATGGAAGAAGAAATTGAAACCGACGAAATGAAAAGTCCTGAAAGTGTGGTTAACCTTTTAAATGTAGATCCAATTGAATTCGAGTTTGGCTATGGGCTAATTCCACTTGCTGATACAAATCAGGGCGGCGACCTTCTGGACAGGATTGTTATGATCAGAAGGCAGCTGGCAATCGAGTTAGGGCTTGTCATACCTGTGGTAAGGATCCGTGACAATATTCAGCTGCAGCCGAATGAATATAGATTGAAGATAAAAGGAAATGAAATGGCACGCGGCGAGCTTCTGCTAGATCATTATTTAGCCATGAGTCCTGGTATAGAAGATGATAGCATCGAAGGTATTGATACGATTGAGCCATCATTTGGTCTGCCAGCTAAATGGATAACAGAAGAAATGAAAGAGCAGGCAGAAATATTTGGCTATACAGTCGTTGACCCGCCATCTGTTGTGTCTACTCATATTACAGAAGTAATTAAAAGCAATGCCCATGAGTTATTAGGCCGCCAGGAAACAAAACAGCTGATTGACCATGTCAAGGAAAGCTATCCAATCCTTGTTGACGAGGTGACCCCAAATCCATTGGCAGTGGGTGAAGTTCAAAAGGTACTTGCAAAATTATTAAGAGAAAATGTTTCCATCCGGAATTTACCGGTTATTTTTGAAACACTTGCTGATTTTGCAAAGGCTACCAGTGATACTGACCTTCTTACCGAGTATGCCCGCCAGGCATTGGCCAGACAAATTACTAACCAGTTTTCACAGCAGGGTGACTCCATAAAAGTCGTAACCCTATCAGGGAAAGTCGAGAAAATGGTTGCAGAAGGCGTTCAGCAGACAGAGCATGGCAATTATTTATCCATGGACCCAACGGTATCGCAGAATATCCTGGAATCCATTGCATCGCAGGTAGAACAGCTCTCACTGATGGAGCAGACGCCAATTGTCCTTTGTTCTCCTGCAGTCAGAATGTATGTAAGGCAATTAACAGAAAGGTATTTTCCGCAAATACCGATTCTTTCCTATAACGAACTGGAAGCAAATGCGGAAGTTCAAAGTGTCGGGGTGGTGAATATTGATTGAAGGTAAAAAAGTTTATGGCAGCATCGATGCCTGATGCGATGAAACAAATCCGTGCGGAGCTAGGCAAGGATGCTGTAATTCTAAATTCAAGAATAGTATTTACCGGCGGAGTCCTAGGTTTTTTTAAGAAGAGGAATATTGAAGTGATGGCCGCGGTAGACTCGAATCAGGAATTAGAGCAAAAGCCAGCAGTAAAGCCTGCTGCGGTTCCGTCTCCTTTAGACCATAACAAGTGGAATGAAAGAGAAGCTCAATTTTCCAGTTCGAAAACTTCAGATGAGCTGATTAGGGAGATAAGCAGCCTGAAAAAGATGATGTCATCTTTGACCAGTACAAAGCAGGCAAGTACTGTTTACCCTGAAGCGATAAGAGAAGTCCTGTTCATTCTTGATGAGCAGGAAATTGAAAAGTCCGTACAGGATCTGGTGCTTCAAGGGCTAATGGAAAAGTGGTATCTGTGCAAAGGGAACGCTAAGGATTCTGAAATAATGGCCTGGCTGCACGATGAACTAATAAAGCAAATTGAGGATATTCCATTCAGCGGGATTTCTTTCAGCAAAAAATATATTAATGTAGCAGGTCCAACAGGTGTAGGAAAAACTACTACATTGGCAAAAATGGCAGCAGAGTGTGTAATTAAACATAAAAAAAAGGCTGCATTTATCACAGCAGACACATACAGGATAGCAGCAATCGATCAATTAAAAACCTATGCAAGTATTCTGAATGTACCTTTGGAAGTTTGCTACACAATAGAAGATTTCAGACATGCAGCCGATAAACTGAAAGAATATGACTTGGTTTTAATTGATACAGCAGGGCGGAATTTCAGAAACAAACAGTATGTAGAAGATTTAAAGAATGTCATTGATTTTGAGAATGATATGGAAACCTTTTTAGTGCTTTCGCTTACCGCGAAACAAAAGGATATGGAAGATATCTATAACCAGTTTTCCATTATAGACATTGATAAGCTTATCTTCACAAAGGCAGATGAAACCTCAACTTATGGTTCCATGTATAACATAATTCACAAATATAAAAAAGGTGCTGCTTATATTACAAATGGACAGGATGTTCCTGATGATATCCTGATGGCAGGGCCAGAGGTTATTGTTACTCAACTAATGGGGAATAAGAAATGAACGATCAGGCAGAAAGGCTAAGAGCCAGGCTGAAAGAAGTAGACAGCCGAAATCATCAATTTAAAACAATAGCAGTTGTAAGCGGAAAAGGGGGAGTAGGGAAATCTAATTTTTCATTGAATTTTTCCATTTCCCTATGCAAAAACGGGCACAGGGTATTGTTATTCGATTTGGATATTGGTATGGGAAATATTGAGATTCTAATGGGAAGGTCGGCTAAATATTCAATTGCTGACTTTTTAGAAAAAAATATCCCACTGAAAAATATTATTTCTGAGGGACCTCAGGGACTTGACTATATTGGCGGAGGGTCTGGCCTTTCGCATTTTGTGAAACTGGATGATGAGCAAATTTCCAGATTCACAGGAGAACTTGCTGATCTCATTCAAAATTATGATTATATCATCTTTGATATGGGTGCTGGCATTACAGAAGAATCGGCGAAGTTCATACTCTCAGTCCAGGAAATTGCGGTTATTACTACACCCGAACCAACGTCAATCACTGATGCATACTCAGTAATGAAGCATATACATCTTTTGGATGATAATATTCCATTTCATTTGGTCATTAATCGATCTGAAGGAGAGAGAGAAGGGCAGGAAACGTATAAGAGGATTTCTGCTGTCGTCTCAAGATTTTTAGGGAGGAAAGCTGACCTCTTAGGAATCATTCCGGATGATCGCAGCTTACAGCAGGCTGTTAAACGGCAAGTCCCTTTCATTTTGCATCATGGGAATTCAGCGGCTTCGAAAGCAATTCGGAATATGACTGAGAAAGTTGGCGGAAGGCCTATCGGCCATACTGGTGAACTCCATTCTGCCCAATTTATTACAAAACTGAAAAAATTTCTTTTTAATAGGGGGTGAATCAGCATGAAGATAGTCAGAGTGCTTGTAGTAGATGATTCAGCCTTTATGAGAAAACTGATAGCGGATTTCCTTTCTGAAGATGTCAGAATTCAAGTTGTCGGTACAGCCAGAAATGGGGAAGAGGGACTAAGGAAGATAAAAGAATTAAATCCTGACGCAGTAACCATGGATGTTGAAATGCCGGTTTTAAATGGCCTGGAAGCTCTCAAAATTATCATGAAGACCATGCCGGTCCCTGTAGTAATGCTTTCAAGCACCACGAAGGCAGGAGCTGAAAACACCCTCACAGCTATGGAATATGGTGCAGTAGATTTTATTGCGAAGCCATCAGGTCCAATCTCACTGGACCTGCATAAAATAAAAACTGAATTAACTGAAAAAATAGTACAGGCGAGCAATGCTAATTTGAAAGGGCTGGTTAAATTTTCAGCTATTGGAAAAAAATCTGCCGTACTTCAGCAAAATTATAGTAAAATAGAACCATGTCAATCTATACAGATCAGCCGATCTGCTTCCATACCGAACTCAAACTCAAATCTCAGAAAGCTAGTTTGCATAGGTACTTCGACAGGCGGACCGCGTGCTCTTCAAAGAGTGCTGAGTGACCTTCCTGGAAATCTTAGTGCACCGGTCCTGGTTGTACAGCATATGCCTGCCGGATTTACGAAATCGCTGGCAAGCAGATTAAACGGTTTATCAGATGTAACGGTAAAGGAAGCTGAGGAAGGGGCTATTCTTCAGAACGGCACGGCATAGATAGCTCCAGGTGGCTTTCATCTGACTGCCGCAAG